>NZ_VVIN01000010.1:0-89500 GCF_008711145.1 Arenibacter lacus | reverse complement strand
ACGGACGGGGTTTTGGATATTGACTTCTCCTCTTTGGTTGCCGATGGTGGTGTTCGCCATCCTATTATTAATGGGATTGAGGTCTTAGGAAATAGCAGTCCAGCGGGTCCACAAGGAGCTGCTGGGAAAGGAGTATCAACGAGAACTTCAACTAGTGCTATTGCTGAAACTGAAATAAATCCAGAAATGAATATGGTAAGCATAACCCCCAACCCTGCAAGTTGGGAGGTTGCAGTTAGCTTATGGGATAAGTCTTTGGAAATTAGGGATTTTAAAATCCACGATGTTAGCGGACGATATATAGGAAGCCTTCAACCATTAGAGTCCAAATCGATGAATGGAATATATCGTTTTGACGTTTCCGCTCTGGAAAGTGGATTCTACATTCTTAATATTACCACCAATGATGGCAATAGATTTAGGCATAAATTAATAATCAAGAAGTAGCGGAGCAGATAATTGTAAAAGAATTAATAATAGCAAGTTAAAGCCAAAAGCAAACTTTATAAGGTAGCTTGGTTTTGCCCTCTATACCCTTATCATATTGTAATGTTGGTGGTACTCTTCAGTAGTAAAGCTAGCTCAAATATTAGGTAAAATCCTGTGATATAAGGGGTTTAGAGATTTATTAGGCTGAGGGATATTTTTAATTTTTGTGTCAATTTTTCGTATATCTTTGATTAAACTTAATGCAAGAGGGAGATGGGGTAAATCTATTGTAACCATGATTATGTTAGGACATAAACTTTTGTGCATTGCAGTCCCTAAACATGTTTTACCAGTTTTTTGAGCCTTTTCCAAACCACATTTATACTTAAATAAGAAATACTGACAGACCTTTACTTCGTCACCTCGCTATGGGCAAGACTTTTTGGGCTTCCAATTTAAATCTGCCATTCGCAATTTTCACATTAATCAAATAAACCATTCCTACTTTGAATAAGGAACAACCTAAGAACAATAAGACCGTAATAAAACGCAATTTTTTAATCATCTCCCGATGGGGTGAAACTCTAGATTTGGCTTTGGCAATTTTAAATGAAGGTCACGAGTTGAAGATGTATATTGAGGATAAACCCTCCCGAGAAATAGGCTACGGCTTTGTTAAAAAAGTCAGGGATTGGAAAAAACATATAGCCTGGGCCGATGTGCTAATCTTTGACTATACTGGTTATGGTAAAATATGTGCCGAATTAAGGGCTCAGGGAAAATTGGTAATTGGAGGTACCGAATATTCAGACTTATTGGAATTGGATCGTAATTTTGGTCAAGACGAACTTAAGAAACACGGAATAAAAATACTGCCATCCAAGGAGTTTTTTAATTTTCAGGATGCTATAGATTATGTGAAAAGCAATCCAAATTCATATGTAATAAAACCCTCCGGGGAAACCCAAGAATACAAGCAATTATTATTTGTGGGTAACGACGATGAAGGCTTGGATGTTATTCGAGTGTTAAAGGCCTACGAGAAATCTTGGGGCAATGATTTTGGCAACTTCCAATTACAACGGAAGGTAAAAGGGGTAGAGGTATCTGTTTCTGCTTATTTTAACGGAAAAGAATTTATTTACCCAATTAACGTAACCTTCGAACATAAAAAGTTATTCCCCAAAGAATTGGGAATTTCCACTGGTGAAATGGGCTCTAGCATGTTTTGGACCAAAGATTCGCCTATTTTTGACGCAACATTAAAAAAGTTTGAAAAGTCTTTGGCAAAAGGGGGATTCGTAGGACAGTTAGATATCAACTGTATTGTAAACGGAAATGGCATTTATCCATTAGAATTTACTGCTAGGTTTGGCTATCCGCAAATATACATTCAGCGTGCAGGAATCGTAGAACCCATAGGAAATATGTTCTATAAATTGGCTGCGGGTGAACACTTTAAGATTAATGTTAGAAAGGGATTTCAAGTAGGTGCCTATATGGTGGTTCCTCCCTTTCCCTTTGAAGATAAAAAGTCTTTTGAACTGTTCTCCAAAGACTCTGTAATAGTATTTAAAAAGGAAATGAAGGAAGGCATTCACCCAATGCACCTTAAAAAAGTAAATGGAGAATGGTTGATTACTGGGAATACAGGGATCGCTTTAATGGTAAGTGGAACAGGGCTTACCATGAAGGATGCCCAACGGATGATGAAAAATAGGATTGGGAATATTATAATTAATAATGTGTATTACCGTACGGACATTGGTGACCGGTGGTCCGATGATTTTGATAGATTATGGTCCTGGGGCTTGTTGTAGAAAAATTGAATGGGTTTAAAAAGACCATACACTTCATTAGATAATACCTGATTCCCAAGAATATGAAAGACTGTAGTAGGTAAAAAATAGGTATTATGGAATTCCAGGAAATAAGGAGTAACTACCAGGATTTTTTTAATATGCTGCCCATGGATTGGCAGGAAATTATCAGCCCATTATGGAAGTTCTATGCTGATACGGCCAATATATATGCCTTATTGGATAATAATATGATTGTTGCTGGAGGAATCGTTTTTAAGACCACCCCTCCAAATAGAACGGATTTCGAAATTTTAATAGGTGACCGGTACTCCTCCAAAGGGTATCATTATATAGGTTTTTTATATGTGGATTTAGATAGAAGAAATGAAGCCTTAGGTTCCCGCTGGCTCTCCGCTCTAAAGATTCAATTCCCAACTCAAGGGTATTGGTTAACTATTGAGGAAGAGGCATTGAAACACTTTTATATAAAAAACGGTTTTGAAGTTGTGCAGCAAAGCGAGGATGTAGATGCTCCCGAATGGATTTTAGTGTATTATCCATGAAGATCAATATATAAGGATATATAGTGTATTTTAAAACAATAGTAGATAAGTAAGTTCTTATTTCTGTTTTATGGAAGTTTAATTTCGCTTACTATCTGCCGTTCCATGCTCCTCCATATCCTTGCGTAAATCTAACTTTCTAAAAGTGGGGGAGACAGCCCCGGTAAATAAAACAGTTGCCAAAGTCATACAACCTCCAAAGACCACTGAGGTGACGGTACCCATCAGTTTGGCAGCAAGTCCACTTTCAAAAGCTCCTAACTCGTTGGATGATCCCACAAACATAGAGTTAACGGAAGCCACCCTTCCACGCATGTGGTCTGGTGTCCTTAATTGTAAAATGGTTTGACGTATTACCATGGAGATTCCGTCCGTGGCCCCGCTTAGGAATAGTGCTACGACCGATACCCAGAACCAAGTGGATACTCCAAAAACGATAATACATATTCCAAATCCAAAAATAGCTCCCAGTAATTTCATGCCGGCATTTTTAGTTAGGGGAAAATGGGCAGAGGTAAACATAATAATCAAGGCGCCCACCGCGGGGGCTGCTCTTAATATTCCAAAGCCTTCCGGACCTACCTTTAAAATATCTTGCGCATAAATAGGAAGGAGAGCCACCGCTCCGCCAAAAAGTACGGCAATCATATCCAGGCTTAAAGCCCCTAGAATAACCTTTGTACTAAAAACAAACTTCACGCCCTCTTTAAGACTTTGTAATACTGGCTCCCCTATTTTAGGATTTAGAATGGGTTTTCTTTTGATTTGGGTAAGCGTTATAATAGCAATTAAGGAAAAGAAGAATATAAGGCACATGGACCAATGTACCCCGATCCAGTGAATACTGAATCCGGCGAGAGCTGGCCCCAACACTGCCCCCATTTGCCAAACCGAACTACTCCAAGTAGCAGCATTGGGATACACACTTTTTGGTACTATCAATGCAAAAAGGGAGAATATAGTAGGTCCTAGAAAAGCACGTACAATTCCCCCTAAAAATACCAGAAAATAGATGGAGTATAAAATTTCATTCTTGGACCAACTGCCCACCAATTTTGGCCAAGTCAATAAAAAAAGTCCTTAGCTGATTACAGAAAACCCTAAAATGTATTTTAAAAGCAATCCTTTTTTTTCCTTTTGGTCAACAATATACCCAGCAAAAAGTGCCATGGATACAGCAGGAATTACTTCCATAAGCCCTATTATCCCTAAGGATAATGGATTCTTGGTTAAAGAGTATACCTCCCATTCTATGACAATAAACTGCATAGACCAAGCAAATACCATAGCGAAACGGACTATCAAGAAAATGTTGAATTCCCTAAATCTTAACGCGGCATAAGCATCGTTCTTGGCCATTGGTTACTTCTTATTGGTTTTATAAAAGTTGACTGATTTCCGATTTGAAATGGAAAAAATCCTATAATGAATCCTAACCAGTATAGAAACCATGCAAAAACGTGTTAAGCAGTATCTAATACTGCCTTACCCTATAATTTTTTCACGTACTTGGTAAGAATCACTATTTGTTGTCCGTCTACTCTTCCTTCTATAAACTCGGCATTATCCCGATCTAAGGAGACGCGTCTTACAGCGGTACCCCTTTTGGCAACCATACTAGATCCCTTTACAGGTAAATCTTTAATAAGTACCACGCTGTCCCCAGATTCAATAATAACACCATTGCTGTCGCGATGAACAACTTGATTCTCTTCGGGAGCACCTTCGCCGGTAGCTTTGGCCCATTCCAACTCTTCCTCCTCCAGGTACATCATATCCAAAAGGTCTTGTGGCCAACCTTCCTGACGAATTCTATTTAACATTCTCCAAGCAATCACTTTAACAGGAGTATGCTCGCTCCACATGCTGTCATTTAAACACCTCCAATGATTGGGTTCTGTTTTATCAGAGTCTTCAATCTGTTCTTTACATATACCACAAACCAATAGACTTCCATCTAGACCGTTATTCTTTACAGGCTGTACCTCCAAGACTACTAAGTTTTCGGTGCTAGTACATAGCTCACAGCTATTATTGCTTCTTTTCTCCAATTCTCGCTGAATATTCATTCCAAAAAGTTTTAGGCAACAAAATTACACCAATTGCATTAATGGCGTTCATCTAAGTCTGAAAATACTGCTTTTTGGGGTTTTATCGCTATCAATTGAGAATATATAAATAAGGGAATAGGCTTTGAGATTAATCTTAATTGAAAAGACACCTATAAAGAGGTATAGTATTTTCACCAAGGGATTGCTTTTTCCTAGTGTTTATAAAATTCAGCATCAATGGTTCCTTAAGTAGTTTTGGTAAGGTATTTTTGCGCCCTGATTTAAATAAAGACAATGTTAAAAGTAGGGGATAAGCTATATAATGTAAGTCAGAATGGGTTCACAGACTTTATGCGATATACCTTTTCGGAGGTAGTTAGATTAACCAAGACCTTGGCAATACTTGAAAATGGAGAAAGGTTACGGAATGTTGAGACCACGTCTGCCTTAAACGACGAAATCTGTTATGCCCAAGCAAATAACAGGTGGGTATATTGGTATGAGGTTACCGATGAAGTACTTCGCTTGGCCCAGGAGGAGGAAGAAAGAATTGCCGCCAATGATTGGTTTAACAAGCGGGACTTTAGCCTAGAAGAGAAAAGAATGATCTATAAATTTTTCCAGGAAAAGGGGCAATTGCAACCAGAATCAATAGATGGTGGTGAAAGTTTAGAAAATTCCATAGAAAATCTACAAGATGCTGGCTTTTAGCATTCTTCTCCTGTGCTATCCATCTCCTAGCTAGTCCGTAAACTTATGTCTTAAAAAACACCATCTAGACTGCAATCCTTAACTAATATTTAGAACTTGACGGATATTTTGCCTCGTAGATAAAATGGGCTTCCTGGTGTAAAATGGATTTCTTCAACAGAGGAAGGTTCGTTAAACAGTCTGCTCTCTGTTGCAAATTGGGTTTCGTTCCATTTGGTATCCAGTAAATTCTCTACAATAAGTCCAACACTCCAATTTTTAAGGGCGTAATTTACATTGAAATCGACCACAGTATATCCTTCAGCCACTATGGAATTGTCCTCATTGGCGGGTCTGTTTTTTATATATCTAGTATTAAGACTTCCAGAAAAGTTGTTTAAATCCCTAAAGGACAACCCAAGGGAGGAGGTAAGATCTGGTGCTAATGGAATGTAGTCCATATCCTGGGGTTCCTCGGTGCTTCTAGCAAAAGTATAGTTTATATCCCCATTAAAGTATAACCAATCATTGAGCTGGTACCTCAGGCCCAAATCGGCCCCTAATCGCCTTGTTTTCCCACTGGGTTCCACAATTCCGGCATCACCAACATAGACAAATTCCTGTTCCAGAAATAAACTCCAAAGGGTTGCATTTAATACCAGTTGATCTATGGGTTTTACAATCGTTCCCAAATCCACGGAATAAGCAGCTGGTAATATCTTTTCACCATTGTTGGCCGTTACAACCCGAGTGTCATTGGAATGAAAACCGATACCACTTTTCAAATAGAGTTGTAGCATTTGCGAAGCGGAGAATAGGAGGTTAAATTTTGGGCCTAAAAACAGTTTGTTTTCACTTTTTAGATCATAATCCCCTGTTAGTAGATTTTCATAATCGAATTTGAAATAATCTATCCGCAATCCTGGATTAAACGTCCAGTGGTTTTTCTTGTAGGTTAAATCAAAAAATCCATATCCGTTAAACTCGTCAATATTTCCGTAAGCGATTCGGTCCAAAAGTTCCTTCCTGTTTTTGGTTTTGGATAATTGTACCTTATTAATATCATCATATCTAAAACCAACTCCTGCCTCGTACTTTAATTGGGAGTCATGGTCACCTACGTGTATGGAATGCAGATACTTGGTCTCTACTCCAAATAGGGTCCGATTTTCCTTTTGTCTTATCTGATCTCCATTTTCTGGGTCTTCCAAGAAAAAGGTGAAATTGGAAAATAATTCAAAATCATAGGCAGAAACGTACGCTTTGCTGGTGATACTGGCATGTTCGTTTAATTGTTTTCTGTGATTCACCAAAAAATTTGATCTACTTGTATTCCCTCCTTCCGTATCATCTATAGCCCCAAACCTTCCAATTAACCCCTGATCTATGGCTCGCTGTGGTATTTGCCCTGAAGCGTCCCATTTACTTTGAAAATGGGATATGGAAATACGCAGTTCCTGATCACTCCTATTATTATATGCATAACGTCCCATAACATTAATCCGGTTAAAATTTTGTGGGGAGGTAAAGGGACCATCAGACAATAGTAGTTCTGAGGCTAAATAAGCATTGTGATGTTTTCTTTCCAATACTTTTAACATAGCCAGATTTCTAAGAGTATTAAATTGTCCTAGTTCTATGGAAACCAAGTTGTTTTCTAGCTTGTCCTTCGTATGTAAATCAATATATCCTGCGGTATTAAAATTCCCTTTTTGCGCATAAAATGCCCCCTTCCCAAAATCTATATTATCTATGGTTTCTGGAATAATGAAATGCATATCGGCATAACCTTGTCCATGGGCATGAGATACCATATTTACTGGAATTCCATCTACGGAAATGGCGATATCCGTTCCATGATCAATATCGAACCCACGAAGGAATATCTGCTCTGCCTTTCCGCCACCGGCATGTTGACCAATAATAAGTCCTGGGACCTTTCTCAGTATCTCCTGAGATGATTTTACGGGATTGGTTTTTACATCCACATTCACAAATTGACTCAGAGCATTTACTTTGGATACCAGAATAACTTGATCCAAGGATACAGCAGCCTCTTTCATTATTATTTCAACGGTACTGTCTAAATGCCCTTGGGTTATGGTAAGCTGGTAGTTATGGAACCCCAAACTATAAAAATAAATGTGATCTCCTGTAGAGATATCATCTAATTCAAAATACCCAGATACATTAGAATACGTATAGGCTCCGGTTGTTTTATTATAAACGCCCACTCCACTCAATGGAGTATGGTCTTCAGATAAAATTGATCCGTTTATATCATGGGCTCTTAGGTTCTCAAAAAGACCTAAAAGCACAATAAAGACAAAAAGATTTCTCATTTGGTTGGTTTTTTAATTAGTATTTTTTTCAATATTTCACGGAGTGGTATTGGGTGTTTAGTATAAAGGTGTCGCTACCGTATAAAAATGGAGAACTAATCGGGGCCGGAAAGGTGATCCTGTAAAGGGCTAAATTGGAAAATGAAGAACTAGCCCAAAGGAGTGCCACCTAATGTATTTTAAGCAGGTTTAGCCAAGTATTTATCACAGTCATTTTCATTTTATTCCTTCATAAGTGTCATTAGGGTATTCTCTATGTATTTAGCGTATTCTGAAATAGTGGGTAGTTCAAAAATCTTGTTCAGAGGGAAGTTTAGGTGTAGTTCATCTTTTAAACGAGCGGTAATCCTAATAGCCGCTAAAGAATGACCGCCTAGGGCAATAAAATCATCTTGGGAACCTAATCGTTTTAATCCCAACACCTCTTGCCAAATTCCAGCCAATAGCTCTTCTATTTCTCCATTTGGTGAAACAAATGGGGTCTCCATTTCCAGTTGTTTATAATCCAGATCCTTTAATGCTTTTTTATCAACTTTTCCGTTGACGGTAAGGGGAAGTTCTTTCATAAATTTAAAGCGGCTGGGAATCATGTGGTGAGGAAGGCGTTTCTTTAGGAAATCGGAGAGATCCTTTGAGTTATTAATTCCACTTCCAGTATAATAAGCTACCAGTTGTTTGGGGTTCATCCCAAAGGTATTGGAGTCTTGATATCCAATTTCGTTCATGATACGCTTTACTTCCTTTTCATTTATAGGCTCGTTGATTTCTTCTAATGTTTCAGTTCGCGTCTTATGTCCCATACGTACATCCCAACTATAGGGGTAGGCATAATTACTATACCCCAGTTGTTTTTTATGCACATAGATTCCTACCTGATTTATCAGGCAATTGGTAGATCTACCTGTGTCGGTTGGCCGTACCCAACCTACTTTTTCCTTTAAAAAGGTAAGCATTTCTTCCAAGCGTACATCACTATATCTATAAAAATCCAAAAATTGTACTCTTTCAAAGGTGTCTTCTTTTTGGAACATGGTAACGTCCAAACATTGTTTTACAGCATCGTCTTCTTGATGGTACAGTTTTCTAGCCTGTAAAATGGTGTCGTCTATAGTTGCTATTTGAACTTCTTCATCCAAAAACAGCTCCTCCGATAAACGGGTTTCAAAGAATTGACCACGAGATAGGCCAGTGATTATAAAGGGCACCTTTTTCTCCAGAGCAAGTTTTGTGCTAAGAGTATAGATAGTTTTAAAGCAACCGTTGCAAACGTTGTGATGACGGTGAAGGCTGTCCACAAAAATTTTGTTCATTTGGTCGGTACTGCCATAAATATGATCTACTCCAAGCTTGGTTATAATGCTACGGATATTTTCTTTGGCCTGCTCTGATATATAACCATTGTCTAAGGTAAATGCGAGTACTTTTAAACCCATATCCACCAACCGTGCCAATACGTAGGTACTATCTTTACCTCCACTTAATAGGGAGATACAATCATAAGTAGGATTCTTTCCTCTATTAGACATCAACAGGGAAGCTAATTCGTCTTCCGTTTTAAAGTACCGAAGTGCCTTGTCCTTATAGCTTTTAAAAGCATTGCATAGATGACAAACCCCGCTTTCATCAAAATCCGTTTTGGGGTAGTTGGAGGGAAGGCCACATTGAGTGCAGTGGACAACGTCCTTTTCTGGCAGTCTATTTTCTTCTTCCAGAAGTAGCACTGCGCAATTCTTTAAGGCCGGATGTTGCAGTAAATTTGATTCCACCTCCGCCAGTTCAATCCTAACACCTCCAAGCTTTACCTGATCGTCCTTCCTTCCAAGAAACTCTAGGTCTTTGGAATCGTTCCAACGAGCTAAATCTCCAGTGGAGTATAATTTATCTCCCTTGATAAAGGGATTGGTTATAAACTTCTCAAGGGTTAAGTTGGGGAGGTTTACATAACCTTCTGCCAGACCAATACCACTAAGAAATAGTTCTCCAACTAATCCATTGGGCACTAGATTGAGGTAGGCATCTAAAACGTAGGCCTTCATATTATCTATAGGTTTCCCAATAGGGACAATAGTTTTAGTATGTGAGCTTACATCATATTGCGCTACTATACAGCCAACCGTTGCTTCGGTTGGTCCATATTCGTTAAAGATTTTTATTGGGTTAGTAAAACTGTTTAAAACCGATTTTACAAGCTGGGTCTTTAGGTCTTCCCCTCCAAGAATCATCAACTTAATGTTAGACTTTGCTAGATCCATATCAGAGATCAACGTTAAATGTGAAGGGGTAAGCTTAATGGCATTCACAAGGTTGTCCGTAATTACATCCAAAAATGATAGATCGGGACCCGATTCCATTTCTTGGTAGATAATAAGTTCACCCCCTGTAATCAGCGGTAAAAACGTAGCGGTGATGGTTAAATCAAAGCCTATGGAGGTGAAAAGTGGCATTTTAATATGATCTTCCAATGCATACGCGCCCTTAGCCCAAGTAAGATAATTTGTGAGGGCAGCATGGGAAATTAGTACTCCTTTTGGTTTTCCTGAAGATCCTGAGGTATACAAAATATAAGCGATGTCTGTGGCATGAAGGGAGGGAATCATATCCTTTTCTCCATTAGCCTCCATATTATCGGGATCTACCACCAAATGCATAATATCAATAGTGGATATGGGGTTATCTTCTACAAGGTTTTTACTAGTTAATAGGAGTGCGCTTTCCGAGTCTTGCAATATTAATGCAACGCGATTTATAGGGGTATCGGAGGGAATTGGAATGAAGGTTCCTCCGGATTTTAATACAGCTATCAGGGCAATGAGGTAGGCAGGACTTCTTTCCATATATAAGGCAACCCGGCTACCTTTAATAATCCCTTTTTCCAGTAATAAAGTAGCAAGTTGATTCGATTTTTGATCTATTTCCCGGTAGGTGTACTGTTTATTTCTGTCATATAATGCCGGTTTGTTTGGCTTAGATTTTACCTGTTGTTTAAATTGATGTACTACAGACGAAAAACTAGTAAACTTAATAGTTTGACTACGCAATAGCGTTGTTTCTTCTTTTTCCGTAATCATGCTGGGCATTCCTACCGGGTGCTCCAAATTGTCTAGCAGTCCATCCATTAAATTTAATAAGTGCATAGGAGCCTGACTCCTGAGTTGAGTGTCAAAAACACTTTCATTAAAATCTAATAGCATCGTTATATCGCCCGTTCCATCAAAGTCCATTACATGACATCGTAAATGGTGTGCAGGATCGCAATGACCGGGGTGTATCCATTCAGAACGCATAGGAATACCATTAAAGTCGTTGAATTGTGCATTAATAAAATTCAAGATTACATTAAAACTTTTGTTTATTGAGGGGGTAGACATCCCTGGTTGTGCATACCGCAAGTAATTAGCGGTCTCTAATTTAACGCGTTCTAAAAGCTTGCCAAAACTATCAGTAGCCTCTAATTGAAATATCATGGGAAACAAGGCTATAAAAAGTCCTGGAGTTTGCTTAAAAACCGTAGTGGAACGATTGTGGGAAGGAATACCGATGGAAATATGTGGATTTTCTGTCACACGGTACAAATAGGCCACCAAAAGCGTAGTAAAGAGATGAAATAGGGTTAAATCCTTTGTCCATGCCCTAATATCTGGGCGCGCTGCCAATGCCGTTAATTTCCTCATTCTTTCCTTTCCCATATGTAACTGTACTCGATGGGATCTGGTAGATGTTTTAGCAGGGTGTTTACCGTAAAACTTTGGAGGGCCTAATTGGTTTGCCAGTCTTTGTTTCCAGTAAGATGCTGTTTCCGATTGCTTTTGTGATGCAGTCCGTTCCGTTTCAAAATCAATGTAGTTGCTATAGGAAGGTATTTCCTTAAAGGCAGCAAGGGTATCTTCCTGTAGATGTCTGTAAAGAGAACTCATTGCCCTATATAAAATAGAGGAGGAGCTTGCATCCGTGACTAAATGGTGAATATTGAGAAACCAGATATACCTATTTGGGGACACTTTTAGTAGGACTGAATCGAAGAGAGGTTGGGAGAGGTTAAAAAGTTGCCGACTTCTATGTTCCATCCAGTTTTGGATGGATTGTTCGGTCTCCGTGCTAACATCCAACACTTCCAGCTTGTAAGTTAGATGGGGAAGTATGGATTGTACCGGACTTGTCTCTAATTCTGAAAAAACGGTTCGCAAGGCATCCGTTCTGTTAATTAATTCCTGGAATGCCTTGGAAAATATCTCAGGATTTATGGCACCATTTATTTCAAATGAATGGGCCATATTATAAAGGGGTACCTCTGGATGTAGCTTTTGACCGATCCATAGCGATAACTGACTTTTGGTCAGTTTCTTATATGATGAAGTTTCATTAGTACCCATAGGCGTTTTAGGATTGTTCTTTATTAGTTAAATAGTTGGTGATATGCGATACGGTCATAAAGTTCTCAATAATCATATCCTGTGGAGGAACCGTTATATTGTATTTTTGTTCTATAAACAGGATCAGCTTCATCATACCCAAAGAATCTAAAATACCACTCCCCAATAAATCATCCTGCGGGCTTAGCCCGGATTCCAATTCATTGTTCAGTAAATCCTCACAGATATATGTTATCAATATTTCATTCATATTAAATAGCCTTAATTTTGTTTTTAAAAGCGAGAAGATCAATTTTACCAGAGCTGGTTTTAGGAAATTCTTTCATTATTTCTATTTTTTGAGGCACCATATAAGGGGGGAGGTGTAGTTTGCAGTACAACTTTAGGGCATTAGGAGAAATCATAGTTGTTTTTTCCAACTGGATACCTGCAAAAATCACGGTGTCCGAAGGACTACTATTCACCAAGCAAACTGCTGCTTTTTTGATTAAATTATGTCGCTCCAGCACCGTCTCTATTTCATCCAACTCAACACGATAGCCTCTAAACTTCACTTGTCGGTCGTTACGTCCTACAAATACCAGATCGTTTGTAAGGTTCCGTTTTACTAAATCCCCAGTTCTAAAATATTTCTTTGTTTTATTGGAAGAGGTGTTTTCTAAATAGAACGATTTCTTGGTCAATTCTGGATTATTCCAATACCCTATCATCATGGTATCTGTTTTAACAACCAACTCCCCAACTTGGCCTATACCTCTCAACTCTTGATCATTTTTATTCAGTATTTTATACTCATTAGCACCCCAAACCTTGCCAATTGGAACGGGTTTGTCTAGCGGAGGCAATTCATCTATAAGGTAATGGGTACATTGGTTTACTTCGGCCGGACCGTAAATATTGTAGAATTTGGCATGTGGCCACTCTTGCATTAAAGCCCGTAAATATTTTAAAGTGAAATTCTCTCCACCAAAAAGGACGCAGCGCAAGGATGTTAGATTATATTCGGAGATTAATCCGCAGAGGTGCAATTGAATCAGTGCAAGAGGCACGGAATACCAAATGCTAAGCTTTTCCTTCTCCATTAGGGCCAACATACTTACGGGTAATTTGGTATGAGCTTCTGGGATTATAATGGTGGTAGCGCCTGCTAGCGGCGCGGTAAAATATCCGAATGTGGAGATGTCAAAATGCAATGGGGCATGGTTTCCTACCCGATCTTCCGGGGATACCTTAAATAATTGAGCCGATAACCTGGCATAGGTTAACCCGCTTTTATGGGAGTGTACAATGCCCTTTGGTAAACCCGTAGACCCAGAGGTGTACATAATGTACGCTACATCCTCTTCGGTAATTAAAATGGGCTTAAAATCTTTTATTTCCACTTGATAAATCTCTTTCCACGGGGTAGTCTGGTAAGTTACTTTAAGCTGCACCCCAATCAACCGCTCCAGAGGACTTTGGGCCTCCAACAGTTTTTGAAGTTTTTTGGAAAACGTTTCGGTACCTACCACTATTTTAATGTTGGCATCATTTAAAAGAAATACTGTTCTGGCATGGGGGGCATTGGCATCTAGGGGTACATAGGCCGCACCGGCCTTCATGATCCCATACACTGCAATTACGCTTTCCAAACAGCGGTTCATGAAAATCCCTACCCGATCGCCCTTCTGAACTCCAACACTGGCCAAGTATTTTGCAAGTTGAGTGGTTTTCACCTCCAATTCACGGTAGGATATAGCTTCCTGCTCAAATCTAAAAGCCGCTTTGTGAGGGGATTTATCCGAGGAGTTGCTAATAATATCTACCAGTGTTGTTGTTGACATTTATACTTTTTTCATTATAGCCCTAGTAGGTTGGCAATTATATTCCTTTGTATATCTGAAGTACCTGCATAAATAACCCCCCCAACAGCATCCCTTAAGTCGCGCTCTACCTCCGTGGCGGTTAAATACCCACTTCCTCCTTGATTCCGAATGGCATCGAGGCTAGACTGTACAAAGCTTTCACTTAATAGAAGTTTTAAGAGGGCTGCTTCCATCATGGCCGATTTCCCTATGCTTTTTAGCCAGGCTACCTTATAGAGCATCAGTCTTGAGGTCTCCAGTCTCAGTTTCATATTGGCAATCCGGTTGGATACAGATTGAAAATCCCCGATAGATTTTCCAAACTGTTTTCGTTGTTTTACAAATTTTATGGTTTCCTCCAATTGGCGTTCCATGGCCCCCAATTGACTGGCAAGAATGGTACACCGATCATACTCCAAGGAGGTGGTGGTAATACTCCATCCTGCACCTTCACCCCCTAATCTATTTTCCAGGGGTACAAAACAATCTTTAAATAGTAAATCTCCAATTGGTACCGTTCTGAGCCCCATTTTATGTTGATTTTCACCCCTGGTAAAACCTGGCATTCCATTTTCCACTATAAACCCAGTAACGCCCCATTTCCCTAGGGACTTGTTAGTACTAGCAAATACAAGGGCTACATCTGCAATTGGCGCCAAGGTAATTAGGCATTTTTTTCCGTTTAGAACATATCCGCCATCGACTTTGGTGGCAGTGGTTTCCATGGAGAAAATATCGGATCCTGCATTGGGTTCGGTCAGTCCGTGAGAGGCAATCCATTCCCCAGATGCTAGTTTGGGAAGAAATCGCTTTTTTTGCATTTCACTACCAAATTTGGAAATGGGGTTTTGAACCGTCCACATTTGTGCGTTTAGGGCAAAGGGAAGACCGTTGTCCCTACATCCATACCCAAGCCCTTCCATAGCTAGGGTAGCAGATAGTATATCTACTTCTTTATCTTGCCCTCCGTATGCCGATGGACATGCCAAGGCCTGAATACCAAAGTGGGCACATTTTTGCCAATCTTGCATGGAAAAGGTGCTGCTGACATCATTACTTGCTATGGAATTATTTAATTCTTCCTGTGCAAACTTGATGACCCGGCTTTTATAATCCAATTGTTCTTTTGTCCAAGTGAAATCCAATTTTATAGTGGTTTTTGTCCTACATCCAATGATTCTATAAAACTTGGATAGAGGGAGTTGGTTAAATACGCCCACTTAGTGGGATTTACTTATTTTGATGCTCGCGCCTAAGCGCAATCAATTATTCCAGACGATAGCCTTTTGGAATTGCCCTGAAGCAATTACTCTGGTAGCTTGTGTTATATTGATAAAACCTAGGCTAACAAAATTTCAAATAATTTTTCAGCTCGTTAATTAGTATAAGTGATGTATTTTCAACCGACTCTTAACCAGAGGGTTGAAGAATAAAGAAGATGGGGTCTAATTTTTATTTTCTTAAATTTAACTAAAATTTTCTTTACACCTACCTATTAATTTTGCTTTACCAGAAAAATATGATGAATTCCACCTTTAAATCGTTTATGAGGAATCTGGTTAGCTATTGAAGTAGAATAGCATTCAATCCTGAACATTGGAAAAATCTTTTTCCAAGACTTTTAATAGTGCTTTTGATTTTTGTAACGATAGAAAGAATCTTGTTTTGGATCACTACTATACCCTCAAAGAGTTATTTTAGCGAGAATATTTTCTGGGAATTTATTACAACAAATGGCCTTAATGCTTTCCTAGTTATTTTGGCCATTGTTCTAATAATTGTCTTCAATAGAAAACTGTTGGCACCTTGGGAGAGCTTTGATAATGGAAATCGCATCAAATCTCTGTTGTTGGTAGTTGCCTGTATATTGAGCTGGGAATATGTATTGTATGATTTTAATTATTATCTAAATCAGGAACATTATCTAGACCGTGGTCTTCTTTTAGTCTTTATCATTCTCCTTTTTTGGCGGTTAATATTTATTGTACCTTATATAATAATGCTCTTTCCAAATACTGGTCAATTTAAAATTCTTCCTCTTTACTCTTTGGCAGTCCCACTTCTTTCCATCAGGAAACCTCTCCTGTTTATGGCTTTCTACTGCTATAAATTGCTGCGAAAAATTTTCTATTTTAAAGATTTTCTTTTTTTGTCAGGTTGCCTTATAGCAGCTTTTTATTTTAGTTCCGGTATTCGAAAATTAAATTTTGAATGGCTTTGGTACGACCCAATAGTATATTTACTATCAAATTCCTACGCAAACGGCTGGCTGAATATAGGCAACGGGGAATGGAAAAATATCGGAGGTCACCATTATTGAGGTATCCTCCTTCTTTTCGAAATCTAGGGGCTATGAAGTACTGGGGGAACGGGAGGTATTGATGACGCTAATAATTTTTATCCAAATTAACTAGACTTGTACAGAAGTCAATAAAAAGTGATATGGATTTTTCACATCAGAGGAGATATGTTCTAAGTTCACCTTTAAACCAATATTGAATTCCATGGCTAGATTCAAGAACAATTCCAAAACAACTTGGTCCTCTAAGGCCCAACCAGTAGAATCGAACACGGATAATTTGTCCTTAAAAAGGTGATAGGCGGTATGGTTTTGAATTAATGGAACCAGACTTGGTCCAATTTCTTCTGGCTTCAGCTGCTGGCATTCCCCTTCTATATTTGCCTGTTCAAGGAAATCTGGACAAACCAAAGAATCCTTTAATAGGGCTAGGGGCAATTCAATTTTTCCAGGGAAATCCGATCCAATCGCATTGATGTGAAGATGCTTTTGATGGCCTTTGTAATGTGAAAAAATTGGGCCTTCACCTATTCCAATAGAAGTTTGGGTACATAGTATATCAGCCTCCTTTACAATGGCACCTACGTTGAGCGGAATTACTTCTAGATTGAGATTCAGCATACTGATTCGTTTATTGAACGATTTTATAACATCGGGGTCAATATCATAAATCATTACTTTTTCAAACTCAAATATTCTGGAAAGGGCGTGCAATTGTGTTATGGACTGTGCACCACATCCTATAAGTCCTAAAGTTGAGCTGTGTGGGTTTGCAAGGTATTTGCTTGCAACCGCAGATGCCGCTCCTGTTCGCAAGGCGGTTAATAAAACTCCATCGGCTATACCTTTTAAATGACCGGTTTGAGTGTCATAGCTGGAAATGGAAGACAGAATAGAGGGTAATTTAAACTTCTCTGGATTGTTAGGGTGGTATCCTACCACCTTAATAACAATTTCCTTATCCTTATGGTGTAGTGGCATCCACTCAATTAAACCGGGATAATTACTGGTATAATTAAAACCACTCCTTACGGGTACGTCAGTACATTTTGGATCATAATCCTTAATGGCTGTAGTTAGTCTACGGATAAGGACGTCCATAATATTATCCATTCCAAATTTTTCTACAATGCTACAAACATCACTTCCGGAAAGTATCAAGGTGGAATTTTCTTTTTTATACATTTTCAGGATGGTTAAAAATATGATTTTATAAATCTCAATGTTGCAATAGGAGTTATGTAAGTATATGGGAGTATTGAAATAGGCTTTTAACTACAATATGTCAGGTTTAGGCTTCCAAAAGGGGATAGGTAGGTTTTGGAAAAATATAATAATAAGGTTATAAATATGAGTTAAATGTAAAAATAACGATAATAATTTAAAATAAATGTATTATATATCTTATATTTATAATGATTTGATGTGGTTGTTGTTTAGAGGGGGAAAAGGTGCTTTTTATCGAACCTCATCAAACTAAGGAAGCAATTACTTGGCTGCGCTGATATTTATATTACAGTTTATAGAAAACGATTAATGGGTTAAAGAATTTTGCGCCATTAATTTACAAAGTTGTTACCCACCATTCACCATAAGGAGACCAAACCTTTAGACCAATTTATGAATACCATTAAATACTTATAGCCTTATGAGTAATAGACTTTCCTTCATGTTGGGATTCTTCTTGCTTATCCCGTTACTACTTCTTTCACACATTCCAAATCAAAGTTATATCTTTCTTAGGGTTTATGAGAATGATGGTATTGATGGAAGATTTGAAATAAACACCAACGACATCAATAAAATATACAATACCGATTTTAAAAAAGGCGTTACACTTTCAGAACTCAATCCATATGTGGAAGATTTAAAAGCCTATATGCTTTCCAGGTCTTCCTTTAACTCACCATTAGGACATCATCAAGTTTTGCTAAGGGATTCTGTACAGATTTTTCCCGGTGTTTTGGGTGATTATCTACAGATATTCTTTTCCTTGGATAATATGGAAACCTTACCTGAATCATTGGAGGTGGAGTTTCGTCCGGTCTTTGATGTGGACCCTACCCATAAGGGCTATTTAATTACGGAATACAATTGGCGGGCAGGAGTAATTAATGAGGAATCCAATATTTCCATGGAATTTTCTCCAAATTCACCCATAGATACTATGTCTTTAACAGATGTTTCCATTTGGAAGGGATTTGTGGCCATGGTAAAGCAGGGGGTGTGGCACATTTGGATAGGTTTAGATCATATTCTGTTTTTGATAGCCTTAATATTACCCTCAGTAGTACGACGACGTAAAAACCCACATGAAAACAAGGATGGGCGCCACGGCCTTTGGCAAGTTTTGGGAAGGTATTCATGGGAACCCGTTATGGGCTTTAAACCTGCCTTTATATACATTATTAAGGTGATAACCTTTTTTACGATAGCCCATACCATTACCCTTAGTTTGGCCTCCCTCCAATTAGTTGTTTTACCCTCTAGGTTTGTAGAGTCTATGATTGCCCTATCCATAGGATTGGCGGCACTACATAATATAGTGCCTATTTTCAAAGGAAATGATTGGGTAATAGCCTTTGGATTTGGACTTTTTCACGGATTTGGCTTTGCCAGTGTTTTAGGGGATCTAGGACTTACTAGTGAGTTTCTCACCCTCTCGCTTTTAGGATTTAATATAGGGGTAGAACTAGGACAAATAGTGATTATAGCGATCTTCTTTCCCCTGTTGTATCTACTAAGAAATGCAAAGGCCTATCCCAAGTTACTGGTAGGCGTGTCTATTCTATTGATTTTAATATCTATAAATTGGAGTGTGGAACGCTCTTTTGAAATTGACTTGGGGGTGTATGGATTTTTAAAATCCTCTTTGAGAAAGGTTTTGGTTTTTATTGGCTTACTAAGTTAGCTGAATGTGTACCTAAATAAAACATTGTGAGTAACCCTATAGATAAAAAGTCGCTTTTAAGTAGATGGAAGGAGCACTCCCTTAAAGATGCGTCTATCGTTCCTATTTCCAAGGCTCCGGATGGAATTGATGTTCCTTTATCGCGGGGTCAAGAACGACTGTGGGTTCTGCAACAACTTCACCCTTCAAACCCATTTTATAATTATTGTGAGTTATACAGATTTAAAGGAGAACTACACTCAGGGTTTCTATTGCAAAGCATGCAGGCGGTGTTTCTAAACAATTCTATTTTTAGAACAACCTTCTATATGAAGGGAGCTATTACCTACCAAAAACCTCATGATTCAGAAATAAAAATAAATTATAAGGATCTCAGTCCTTTGGAGGAAAAAGAAAAGGAACGCGCCAAAGAAAAGATCATCGACACAGTGGCTAAATCCAGTTTTGATCTGGCCACCTTTCCCTTAACCATCTGTTGGTTATTAAAACTTTCGGATGTTGAACATTTACTTATTCTCAATATGCACCATATCATCACGGATAAATGGTCCATGGGTGTTTTTAGGAAAGAATTGATTGGACATTACCAAAAGTTACGTGCAGGGATAGCGATCCCAGTGGATAAGGAATTGCAATACAGTGATTATGCCTACTGGCAATCCAAGCAAACCATAGATGAAAATCAATTGAGCTATTGGGAGGAGCAATTAAAGGGCCAAATTCCAACGCTGGATCTTCCGCTAGACTATCCGCGGAAAATGACGCCAAGTTTTAAAGGGGGATTGGTGAGTAATAAGTTAGATCATGATTTATCCTCAGCTATACTAACCTTGGCAAAGCAATGGAATACTACCCCCTATGTATTATTACTTTCAGTGTTTAAACTGTTGTTATATAAATATTCGGGACAGGAAGATATTCTTATTGGTTCTCCTATATCCAAAAGAAATGAGAAGTCGGTAGAAAACCTTATAGGCTTTTTCAATGAGACCGTGGTGTTACGCTCCAGGCTATCGCCCCAAATGACATTTTTGGAATTGGTAGAATCTATTAGGGAAACCACTTTGGAGGCATTTAATAATAAGGACGTACCCTTTGAACTATTGGTGAAAAAGTTAAAACCTGAAAGATCTTTAAACCTACATCCATTTTTTCAGGTGATGTTTCTTTTTCATTCAGTACCATCACCCCTGCCACTAGATAGTAATTGTACTATGGAATATGCTGTATTGGATCTAGATATTGCAAAATTTGATCTTACGCTATACGTGGAAGAGGACAATGGGAAGCTTTCCACTACTTTTGAGTATGCCAAAGATTTATTTAAAGAATCTACCATTCAAAGGATGCAGCAGTACTTCCAACTCCTTTTGGAAAAAGTGGTAGGGTTTCCATCATTGCCCATTGGTAAAGGATCCTTGCTTACTAGACTTGAAAAGAAATTAGTGACGGACGCAAAGCCTAGAATGGAATACAGCTACCATGGAATACACGAGTTAATATCCATCGAAGCTGGGATTAACCCAAATTCCATTGCAGTGGTCTATGAAGATGAGCGGATTTCCTATGGTGAATTAAACGAGAAATCGACCATCTTGGCCAACAACCTTCAAGAGTATAGTAGGGGAGAGAATTTATTTGTGGGGTTATGTGTAGAACGATCCGTGGATATGATCGTAGGAATACTGGGAATCCTAAAAGCAGGATGCGCTTATCTTCCCTTAGATCCTGGATATCCTATGGAGCGCATAGATTATATGCTGAAGGACGCCAAGATAAAAGTATTGCTCACCAGTAAAAATTTAAAGCCCAAATTTAATAAGGAAGCTCTAATTACACTAACAATCGCCAAGCTGTGTACCTCCAATAGTAAGAAGGAAATTGCCTTGCCCATAGCCAGAGAAAGTAACTTTGCCTATCTAATTTACACCTCGGGAAGTTCCGGAACTCCTAAAGGGGTGGCAATTACACATAAAAATATTATCAGCGCTACCATCTCAAGAATAACGTACTACAAAAACGCTCCTACCTCGTTTCTACTGATGTCGTCCATTGCATTTGATAGTTCCAAAGCAGGAATTTTCTGGACGCTTTGTACTGGTGGTCAATTAGTGGTGACTAGGAAGGGATTGGAGCAGGAAGTTGACTTGCTCTATAAGACACTTTCCGAACATCAAGTTAGTCATACCTTAATGTTACCGAGCGTTTACAAATTGGTGTTGGATAATCTGGCGAATTGGAAATTCCCTAAGTTAAACACTGTAATAGTTGCAGGGGAGGAGTGTAGTAGGGCGGTCGGTTGTCTACATCTCTCCAAGTTGCCTCAGGTAGAGCTTCACAATGAGTACGGACCTACAGAAGCTACGGTATGGTGTACCGTTCATAGGATAAACAGTGCTGAGGAACACGGCAAGGTCCCCATCGGGAGGCCTATTGAAAATTCGGAAATCTTGTTGTTGGATGATCATCTTAACCATGTGCCTTTTGGTGCCAAGGGCGAGATTTACATTGGAGGAGCAGGGGTAGCTAACGGGTATTTAAACCGTGATGAAGCGTCTGAAGAGGCATTTATTGCCCATCCATTTAAAATGGATGCACCTTATAAGTTGTATAAAACAGGGGATATAGGTCGCTATAGGTTTGATGGAAACTTAGAGTTTCTTGGCAGAAAGGATACGCAGATAAAAATTAGGGGACACAGGGTATCCCTACATGAAATTGAAAGTCTGATACGCACCACGGATTGCGTCTATGAGGTGATGGTGAAGTTGGAATCTACCGGAGGCGAATTACAAGAGGTTGCAGTGGCTGATTTTTCTGTGGAAGAGCTGCTTGCCTTTATGGATAAGTATATGGAGGAGGCCCAAATTAAGGAGATTATATCCTCCGTTACTTCGTTGCGCAAGGAGGAATTAAATTATCTCTTGGAACAAATAAAAGATAAATAAGCCCGGAAAAATGAAAAGAATAAAGAGAACTCAGGATTTTGAAGTGGTCCTTACCATTCCCGATCCAACTTTTATAAAACCGCCAAGAGAAGCTCAAAGAAATGCGGTAGTCAATAGGGCGCTAAAGGAATTTGGTTCCGATATACAAGCGCTTCATCAACAGGTAAAAACATTTGTACCTGGCGCAACGGTACAGGCCTTTGATGACCGTACTCAAAAGGCCTTGGAGGATCTGGAAATCATGGAGGATTGGCAAATTCCTGTGATGGCTAAAATGGCCGAGGCCATTGCCAACAAAGGGGGTGATATTCTCGAAATTGGATTTGGACGCGGAATAGCCTCCGAGATGATTCAGCAATACCCCCTTAGTAGTCACACCATTATTGAATGTAATGACACGGTCGTAGAACGATTTTATAAGTGGAAAAAGCAACACGAATCAAAAGAGATTACCTGTGTTCATGGGTTGTGGCAAGATACTATAGATGAACTTGGATTGTTCGATGGAATATTTTTTCATACCTACCCCTTAAACGAGGATGAATACATGCGTTATGTTAACGGAAGTATCACTTTCGCCGAACATTTTTTTGAACATGCAAAAAAACATTTGAAACCTGGGGGGGCTTTTACCTACTTTTCCAATGAGGTTGATTCTTTAAGCAGGGAACATCAGCGGCTACTTTTAAAGTATTTTGATTCCTTCTCGGTTACCGTGGTAGGCCTGTCTATGCCTGAAGATGTAAAGGATACTTGGTGGGCCAATACGATGGCGATTGTAAAAGCGAGTAACTCATGAATGAAGCTTTGGAAAATAGCATCCTAAACCTTACTTCAAGCCAGCTTAAAATGGTTCGAATGAAGCTCTCACAGTATTTGGAAAAATTACAGGAATTGGAGAAGGAAAAGGGTGCTAAGAGATTGGTGGCCTATATAAGGCCCAAACCTAATTTTAATCTGGAGGATTTTCAGATGACTCTTGGGAAAAGGATGCCCGATCATATGATTCCGGCTAAATTCATTCAAGTTGAGGAATTTCCCAAACTGCCCAATGGCAAGATAGATTTTAGAAAAATAAAAACCAGCACCCAAGAAGCGGTAGGTCCAAGAACGGTTATTGAAAAGCCGAAGAACAAAATAGAAGAGCAGTTGGTAGCCATATGGGAGAAGGTTTTAAATTTTTCCCCAATCCATACCACCGATAACTTTTTTGAGATAGGGGGAGATTCTATATTAAGCATTCAGATCATTGCTAAATTACGGGAATGTGGTATTGATATTACCCCCAACCAATTATTTAAGCATCAGACTATTGCAGCACTATCAGCAGAAGTGAAGTCGTCCCTAAAACCAACCTATACCTACAGGCATTTGGTGGAGATTAAGGGAACGGGCAGTAAACCTCCGTTGTACTGTCTTCATGCAGGGGGTATCCATTTATTTTCCTATAACCGATTGGCAGATTATATGGATTCCCAAAGGCCTATTTATGCATTGCAGGCCTCCGCAGTAACGGGAAAACTAAAACTCCATAAGAGCGTGGAGGAAATGGCCCATGATTTTTTAGATGAAATTAAAATAAATCAACCAAAAGGACCCTACCATATTATGGCCTATTGCTTTAGTACCGCTGTAGGTTTGGAAATCGCTAGGATTCTTGAAGAGCGTAAAGAGGAGGTGAATTTTATAGTTGTAGATACTATAGCACACTTTCATCAGTTGTTCGCTTGGAATAGGACTAAAACTCGGATTTTGAATATTTTGAAGGTTTTACGAGATCGGCGTGTAAATAGGTTTTTTGGCTTAATAAGAAAAAGAATAAAAAGTTTCATAGATCCCAAACTTGTTAAATATTTAGGGGAAAAAGAAGAAAGAAAAATAGAAAGACTTCGATTAAACTACTTGAAAATATATAAAAAGTATTCATGGGATGTCTACAAGGGGAAATTTATATTGTTACTAACCGAAAGTGGAGGGAGGCATTTAGTTTCAGACATAATAAAATCATGGGAGAAAATCACCGAAAAAGAGAATGATATAATAGATATTGAAGGAAAGCATGAGGAACTATTTTCCGATGTTGGGGTAAGGGACACAGCAATCTCTTTAGAATACTGTATGGAGAATTTTGAAAATGAATTGGATAAAACTTTTGAACGAAACCTTCAAAGTAATATCCTGTTAACACCCATTCAGCATTGGTTTTTTGATACGCACAAAAGACAACCACATTATTGGAATCAAATCGTCCGTTTAACGAATGTAGGTTCTTTAGATCAGACTAATATTAAATCAATTTTGGATTTTCTGGTATTTCAACATGATGCACTTCGGCTCAGTTTTAGTAACAATACAGATGGTTGGAAGGCAAATTTGCATCCCAAAAAAAATGTGGAAGTTTTTCGATTAGTGGACCTGAGCCAAACAGAGGATGTACTTGAACAGAATAAAGAGATTAAAGAAGTTATATTGGGTGTTCAGGAGAAGTGTAGCTTGGTTGACGGCCCATTATTTAAATGTCTTTTTTTTAAATGTGGAGAATTACAGGAAAATAAGATCTATTTATTGGCTCACCATTTAGTTATTGACTCGGTATCATGGAGTTTACTTAACAAAAATTTTAATACGGGAGTAAAACATCAATTTAAAAAGAAGCCCATAGTTTTATCGGGAAAGACACTTTCCATTAAACAATGGGGTGAATATCTTTTGGAATTATCAACTTCTCCCGAAATATTGAAAGAACTGCCATTTTGGGAGATGCAGAAGGAAGACTCCTATATGTTTCCATCAGATTATACACAGAGGAATAATCACTTTGAGGAGTGTAGTATAAAAGTATTAAAGGCCGTAATAAGTGAAGAGGAAACCTCACTAATGTTACAAGGAACTGATTGGGGGTTTAGTACAGAAATTGAGGAGTTATTGATTACGGTTCTTCATACTGTGCTTAGTGAGTGGAGCAATTTGGAACGGATATGTTTCGGATTGGAAAAACATGGTCGTAATGCCGGCATCTTGGAGGTAGATGTTTCAAATACTGTTGGATGGTTCACTTCCTATTTTCCTATTTCAATAAATATTTCAAAAACTTCCACTTTAAAAGCACGATTAAAACATGTTAGTGAACAATTAAGGTCGGTCCCTAACGATGGGATAGGCTATGGTATATTAAAATATCTTAATCAGGATCAGAGAAGAAATAGTAAACTGAGACAAAAGCCGCAAGTAATTTTCAATTATTTGGGTATAAGTAGTGATAACAAGAATGGATCTAATGTGGGATTCAAAATGATTAATAAGTGGAGTCGTCATCCAAATAGTGAGCGTAGTTATGGTTTGGAAGTGAATGCAATCATAGAGAATGGGCAATTGCGAATGAATTGGAGTTACAGTACCGAATTATTTAAAGAAACCACCGTTAAAAATTTAGTTGCTAGGTATAATACAGTTTTACGTGAAATTCTTTTGCAATGCTAGTTTTATTAAGAAAAGCATTGGAAAAGGTAATAGGGACAATACAAGAGAGATAATTTTATCTTTCATGAAATGCAATAGAAACATATTAAGCTGCCTCAGGTTGATATATCTGGGATTTATTTGAATTACATAGGCATATGAACAAGGGTTTCGGATTGGGGCCATTTAAATTAATCACCAATATGATAGGGGGTAAATCATTGGATCTTGCTAGTTTAGAATCAGGGGCTGTACGTATATGGTATATTGATGCTTCAGCTAGAATAGATAGTCGTTATTATGAAATGTTAAATGCGTGCGAAAAAATAAGGGCAGAAAAGTATAAGTTTATTAAAGATAAAAATATGTTTATAACTGCTCGCTCAGTTTTGAGAATGTTGTCTGCATTTTACCTTAACAAAACTCCTTCTCAAATAGAGATTAAATATGGCCCATTTGGTAAGCCATATCTCTATGGGGAAAACAGATTGAAATTTAATATTTCCCACTCAGGTTGCCGGGTTGTGCTGGCTTTTTGTAAACAGGGAGCTATAGGAGTTGATATTGAAAAGATAAAGACCAATTTTGATGTAATGGAAATAGCTGAAAATTATTTCTCAGAAATGGAAGTCAATGCACTTGGCGCAATCCCCCAAGCTGACCAGAAAAAGGCGTTTTTTCGTTGTTGGACTCGGAAAGAATCCTTTTTAAAAGCAATTGGAGAAGGGCTTTCCCTTCCATTAGATTCATTTTCTGTTACCCTTGATGACGATAAGAATGCTAAATTGTTAGAAACAAAATGGGATCCATCTGAAAAAGAGAAATGGAAAATGTTTGCATTTGTACCGGACACCAATTACATGGGAGCGATTTCTGTCCACTCTAACATTGAAAATATTAAATATTACAGATGGGATAAATTCAAGGAATTGCTTCTTTGTGAAGAAAGACATCCAAACGATCGCCAATAATTTAAGAAATAATAATAAAATTTTCTATCACAGTATTTTTTTCTGGTATGGCAAGCTATAAGTTATACGCGGTTTTGCTATTCATTTAATTAAAATCTTAATCTTCGTTAAGATAAACAGATTTGAATAAAACTTAGGCATTACTCCCCTACATAATCACAGATTTCTTCACCAATCGCCATAAGAGTAGTAATCTCCTCCTCCGTAAAGTCGTACGGTACTGGTTTTGCAATCCCCAAGGTGCCGAATAACTTATTTTCCTTTAATAAGGGAACGGCAATAGACCCTTCTACCTTTGTTTCTTTGGCGGCAGGACGCGCCACCCCAGAATCGTCCGTTTGAAGATTACACATTTCCACCGGCTCCCTGCGCTGGGCTGCAATACCAGCCATTCCTTTTCCTACAGGTATTTTTGAAAGTTTGGGTACCAAAAAAGACGGAATTCCCTGCTGTGCTTTTAGGTGGAGTAGGGACGGGTCTTCCTCTATGAAATGAATGGTCCCTGTAGTGCAACCATAGGCTGCAATGATAGTAGATAATACCTCTTCCCAATTTATGGGTTTTGTAGACAAGAGTGGGGTTACGACGGTGTTAGACATTGCATTCTGTTGTTTTATCTGCGTTTAAAATAGATCAATGTTCAAATTTACCGAATTCATTTCATACCTGCCAATCCACTTTTTATACAGATTTAAACTATTTCCTTGGGACAGTAGTTATCAGAGGATTGGGCTATCACCAACGTACTTAGAAATATTTTTCCATAATCACATAATCTTGTCCCGCTTTGTTAAAACGGGTATTGGTTGGTGAGAAACCAAATTTCTTATAGAAATCTTGCTTGTCCAATCGGGCATTGCACCATATTTTATTAACCTTATAATCTTCCGTACAATTTAAAAGATGGGTGAGAAGCATGCTGCCATAGCCTTTTTGCTGTTCTTTTTGATCGGTTGCCAATTTTCGGAACTGTGCAATCTTATTCTCGATAAATAGGGAGACCACAGAGACTAAAACCTCATCCACATAAAGTCCGTAATGAATTCCATGGGCATCATTTGGCAGTATTATAAAGGTAAGTGGCTTTTGGGGCCACATAACCCTTTGCCTAAGGGCATAGGTTTCCTCAGCAGGTATTTGTCGTATCTTTTTATTCATTACTAGCCAATAGGCCATTGACTATTAGGTACTGAGAGGCGGCATAGGTGCTCATTATCCAGAAATTGGCCATTGGTACCGGAGTGTTAAATTTATTGATGGCCAAGATGCTATCTGAAATAATAAAGAAGATAGCTCCCAATAATACCAGCGAGTAACTTTTCATACCAACTTCTGCTTTACGGTTAGAGGACGTTATGGCCATTACCAAAATCGCTATTATATATATAATCACGGGAACCATAAAATCTCCCAAGTTTTCCATCACCATTAAAAAAATGGCAACCCCAAAGCTAACTATGGCGGTAAGTATTATCCAATATTCTCTGGTATAACTAAGATTTCGCTGACTCGTAAAAACAACACTATAACTTAAATGAGCCAATAAAAATGCAGTTAATCCCAGGGTGAATAATGAAGGTGAACGAAGTTCAAAAAGCAAAATAATATCACCAATTAAGGAAAAGAACAAGGCCAGAATCGTAAATTGAAATGTTTTTTTGGGCAGATGCTTTCCGTGTAATCCAAAGTGAATCATCAATGAAATAACGATCAGAGGTTTAGTTAGAAGCCTATATTCATGAAAATTTAAATAGCCAAATAGAAGGTCTAGAAAGACAATAAAAACATAACCGAGTAAGAAGTATATGGACTTAAAGTTCATATGCGGTGGGGAGGTTTTTATGGATTAGATGGGTACATTCTACGTTTTTTAATTACAATAAAACAGAGTGTTAGCTGTAATAAAATGGCAATTCCATTGGTGAGCCATAGTGCGATGGCATTGAACCTAATACCATAAAAACACCAAAACAGGTATATTACAACCCAGCCAAAGATAAATCCGTTAGACAGGCTACTGGGTCCTTTAAATCTATATTCCTTATAAACTTGAATTGCGATAACCAAACAGGCACATAAACCAGCTACTATACCAATAGTTTCAAAGATATGTTCTGGAATACTATAGATAAAATTCATACCACAGCGTATTTAAATTTAATTAAAAAATTATAAACCTAACCTATACTATCATTTATTTTTTTAGGGATGGTATGGATCAAAATCTACCTTCCCCAAGCCCAATGGAACTTTTTTATCTTACATGGTAATTACTCTTAAAATTAGCTCAGGGATGTTGGTTTATTATAGGATTTTAAAATTTAGTTTGGCATGGAATGCCCAAATTCATTGTGAACTTTAGTCCTTCCTTTATTATTGACAGACGCCCATTTCTAGGAGCAGCTTTATACAAATATATATATTTAAATGGTTTATGCTAGTCCAATCAAGTATATAGGTCTCAATAATGAAAGCTATGTAGTACGGTAGTGGAGTCAGGGGGTATAAGTATGGTATAGACTAGCTATAATTTTATTCCGTGGGTTGTAAACGAAATTCCTTGCTGCCCTGTTGTAGATATCATGACCGCTTCAAAAATAGGTTCATGATCGTTTGGATGAACCGCCCAATCGAAAATGAAATTGGCTCCGGTGCCTCCATATTTATCATCCTGATCTATTACTATTTCAATTGTTTCCAATGGTTTTAGGAAAATTGGCTTGTCAAAATAAGTGCGTATAAGGTTTCCCTGCGTATCATAATAAGATGCTTTTAAAAGAAATACTGTGTCGGATATACTTACATTCCGCATGCTCGCAGTTGCGGTTAAGTGGTGAAGGGCCTTTTCCGTACCGTCGTAAATGGAGGAGTAAATCGAAAGATAGGAGCTACCTTTCAATAAAGTATCATTTTTGGGTAGGGTAGTATAGCGATTACTCCAGTTGACAGGATCTATATGACTTATTTTCTTTTCCTCGGTGCAACTTATCCCGAAAATCGATGCAAATAGCATCACCCATAATATTCTTTTCATTGTAAATGTTTTCAACTATCTATATTTTTAATGGCTTTTCCGAAAAGACGGGTGTTAATTTAGGTAAGTTGCTATTGCTTATAAAGTTCGGGCAATCAACGGGGTTAGGTCAGTCTTTTCCACTCAGGATGCCTTTCCAAGTAGCCCGCAACAAACGGACATTTGGGTATCAAGGTCAAGTTTTTCTTTTCTATATCCTCCAAAACTGCTTTTACCAGGGCAGAGGCAATTCCTTTACCTCCTAATTCTTGGGGCACCTCGGTGTGGATAAGGTAAATTTTATTCTCTTTTCTTTTAAACTCAATTTTTGCTACTGAACCAGCAACATGAAACTCGTATTGTTGGTCTTTTTCGTTGACCACTAAATTATAGGGCATAGACATATATTTTTACCAAAACTGGGCCAAAAGCTTTCCCATTTTATTCAACCTTCTTTTAAAAGTACTAATCATATCCAGTGCTTCCAGAATTCTTTTAGGTTTTCGGCCTCATATAACACAATGCCATGGGACATCTGTTTAAATATAACAAATTAATGGGAACTAAAATGAATTTTCCAACTAGCTAATCAAATTTTAAATGCCCTTAAAATAGATGACTTTGGGAATCCCTTTTCCCATTCGTCTACACAAGGCGTTAACTCAAGGCCGACTTGTATACTCTTAGGCACCTTTCACGAGCTTCTTTGTGGTCTACCATTTTATCGGGATAGCTTGGATCCGCAATATTCGGAACCCATTTTTCTGTGTATTTACCCTCCTTGTCAAATTTATCTGCTTGGGTCATAGGGTTAAAAATTCGAAAATATGGTGCGGCATCCACACCGCTTCCAGCGGCCCATTGCCAATTCCCTACATTGGAGCTCATTTCATAATCCAGTAATTTTTCCGCAAAATACGCTTCCCCCCATCGCCAGTCTATTAGAAGGTGTTTACAAAGAAAACTGGCTACCAACATGCGTACCCGGTTGTGCATATAACCGGTAGCATTTAATTGTCGCATCCCGGCATCGATTAATGCGTAACCCGTTTCACCTTTCTTCCATTTTTCAAATTCCTTTTCATTATTGCGCCACTCAATTCGGTCGTACTTAGGTTTAAAGGCATCTGTAACGGTATTTGGATAATGCCATAAAATTTGCATAAAAAATTCGCGCCAAATCAATTCACTCATAAAAACTTCATTTTCCGATGAAATTGCCTTTTTTACAATGCTGCGAATAGAAACGGTTCCGAATCGTAAATGAGGACCCAGTCTGGAGGTACCGTTTTTGATGGCAGGGTAGTTTCTGGTATCCTCATACTTACTAATTAGGTTGGAAGTAAGAGTGTAATCGGGAATTTTAACTGTTGAGACTTCAAAACCTATATCGGACAGTGATAAATTGGGCAGTCTGCTGTGCTGCATAAAATTCTTTAATCTATCTTCCGATGCACTGGGTTGCAAATGTTCGTCATTATTAAATTTAAACAACCATTTATTCTTGTAAGGTGTATATACTAGGTATGGGTCTCCGTCAGATTTTACAATTTCGTCCTTTTCAAAAATCACCTGATCTTTATAGGTGCTAAAATTAATGTTGTTTTCAGTGAGAAAACCCTTTATTTCATTATCCCGGTCCAGGGCATAAGGTTCATAGTCCCGGTTGGTGTAAACGTGCTTTACCTCATGTTCTTGAACTAATTTATGGAAAATGTCCTTGGGCCTACCGTGATAAATAGCCAGGGAGGAACCATAATCCTCCTGAAGTTGTGAGCGCATGCGTTGAAGTTGATCATAAATAAAGGAAACACGAGGATCTTTTTTGGGAAGTTTATCCAGGATTTCTGGGTCAAAAATAAATATAGGCAGCACTGGGAGGGAACTTTCCAATGCTGCAAATAGCCCAACATTGTCTTGAAATCGCAAATCCCTCCTAAACCAAAATATTGCTATCGCTTTGCTCATTTTAGTCGGTACTTAAGGTTGATAGTCCGCCATCTACACCAATAACCTGCCCCGTTATCCAAGCACTTTTGTCGCTTAAAAGAAATTGTGCGGCATTACCGATATCCGCGGTGTCACCTATTTTTTTTAAGGGGTGTCTGCTTGCCATGTTTTTGCGTTTTGCTTCGGTATTCAATAATTTGGAGGCTAATGGGCTATCTACCAAGGAGGGTGCTATTACATTAACACGAATTTTTGGCGCGTATTCAGCTGCAAGTGACCTTGCAAAACCTTCTATGGCTCCTTTGGATGCTGCGATACTGGTATGAAAAGGCATGCCCTTCTTTACGGCTACGGTACTAAAAAATACCATACTAGAATTTTCTGCCATCCTCGGCATAATCTGTTGAACTACCTTAACCATAGCAAAGAAATTGATATGCATATCCTCCTTAAAACCTTCTAGGTCTATTCTTTTAAAGGGCTTTAAGCTTATGCTTCCTGGTAAATAGGCAAACCCGTGTAACTCTTGGGGCAATAAACCTAGGTCTAAGGTGTCCGCAGTGGCATCAAAAGGAATATGCACCAATTGCAGGCTCCCTAAATCCCCTTTTGTCCTAGAGGCAACGTACATAGTAAAATCTGGCACCAAGCTTTTGGCCAAGTATTGCCCAATTCCATAAGACCCTCCAATAAGTAGCATGTTCTTTTTCATGGATATTATATTTTGTTAACTGCAATAATTTTAGATCTCATCTTTGAGTGATTTTCTGGACCCAAGGGTTAAAATGATTTAAATTCTACAAACGATGCTTGGTTTTCAACTTCCCCAAACAGGGTAATTAATTTATTCTTTCTATAATCAAAGATTTTCTTTAATTGATTTTTCACCAAAAATGGATGGACCATTCTTCCGAAAATTCCCAAAGGGAGTTTGTAATCAATGATATCTTCCATTACCACTCCTTGGGGGACAGCCCTTAAAAAGTGTTTGTGATGCCAAAGGGCATAAGGACCCGCCCGTTGCTCATCCACAAAGTATTCACCTTCCTGTACGTGGGTTATTTCTGTAAGCCAATGGGTGGTATACCCTGGAAATGGAGAAACGGTATACAGTATTATTTTTCCGGGAAACATTGGGGATTCCCCTCCTGTTAAGATATGAAATCCCATGCTATCTGGAGTTATAATGCTGAGATTTTTTGGGTCTGTAAGGAATTTCCAAGCCTTTTCCTGGGAAATGGGAAGGGTTTGTTTGGAACGGAGTTGATAGTGCATTGATAATTTATTTATGTAAAGTTATAAAAATTGTTTAATGAAAAGGTAAATAAGTTAAACAAATTTAATTAGACTTGAAATGGAAAGAAATTTTTTGTTTAAAAGGGTAGGGGGAGTGTCTTGTGAGAACACACTAAGTTTGGGGATTGTTCTGTGATATCTGCTTAAATAATGTTAAATTAGCCAGAACTCAATAAATAAGATTAACATGAAAAAGTATTTAATTTTAACATTAGTATTAGCCATGGGCATGGGCATGCAAGCACAACTCGCTACTCCACAGCCCAGCCCTTCGGCAACAATTGTACAGAAGGTAGGGCTTACCGATGTTTCCTTGGAATATTCCAGGCCTTCCATGAGAGGAAGAACAATTTTTGGGGATTTGGTGCCCTACGACAAATTATGGAGGACAGGAGCCAATGCACGAACAAAAATTAGTTTTACTGATAACGTTATGATAGGGAACCAGGAGCTAAAAGCAGGTTCTTATGCCATCCTAACCAAACCCGGTGTTTCCAATTGGGAGGTTATCTTCTATTCTGAGGCCGATGGCAACGGTGCGCCCGCTACCTTGGATCAAAATAAGGTAGTTGCTAAAGTGAACGCAGCGGTACAATCAATGCCCATGCCTATAGAAACCTTTACCATAAGTTTTGATGATTTATCGGATAACTCGGCCACTTTGGGCATACTTTGGGAGAAGACCTATGTAGGTGTTAAAATTGAGGTGCCTACAGAGCGGAAGGTAATGAAGAATATAGATATGGTGCTTAATGGCCCTAGTGCAGGGGATTACTATGCAGCGGCTGTGTATTACCTAAATTCGGATAAAGATATCAATCAGGCTAAGGCATGGATGGAAAAGGCATTGTCCATGACCAAGGAGCCTGCTTTTTGGCAGTTAAGGCAGCAATCCCTTATCTATGCCAAGGCTGGTGATAAACAAAAAGCTATAGAAACAGCAAAGAAATCCTTGACTGCCTCCAAAGCGGCGGGCAATGCAGATTACGTTAAGATGAATGAAGATTCCCTAAAAGAGTGGGGAGCCAACTAACTGATACAAAGTGTAGTAAATAAAAGCCCGTCCCTTGGCGGGCTTTTATTAGATCAAGAATTTTGGAAGGAGGATAGACAGGAGGTATTATAGGTAATTCCCTTACGATATCTTAAATAGTCGGTCCAAGCTCTCAAGGATAAAGGATAGTAAAATAACGAGGCTACATCCAAAGGCATTGAGCCATAAATAGGACATCCAATCATTATCAAACCCTATAATAACTACCACCTGGGTAATGATAGCAGCTATAAAAACGGCATTTCCCCTTATATATTTAAAGAAGAAAGCAATTAGAAATATGCCCAGTACGTTGCCGTAAAATATGGATCCTATAATATTTACCAACTGAATTAAATTCTCAAAAAGATTGGCATAAAATGCAATCAATATGGCAATTACCCCCCATAAAAGTGTAAAATACTTAGACGCTTTTACATAATGTTGTGGGGAGGCTTCCTTCCGTTTATTTCGTTTATAAATATCCAAAGCCGTAATAGTCCCTAATGCATTTAGCTCTGAGGCAGTAGAGGACATGGCAGCCGATAAAATAACAGCTAACAAGAGTCCAATTAATCCCTTTGGAAGATAGTTAAGAATGAAATGGATAAAAACGTAATCCTTGTCTGTGGGCTCTGCCTTATCATCTGCCTTGGAAATTAGGGCCCTAGCCGCTTCCCGGTTCATTTTTTCCTTTTTGTTGATATTGATGATCTGTTGCTTAGCATCCTGGGTGCTGTCATATTCATGTAAGTCCAAAGCGACCGCAAATTTGTTTTGGGCTATTCTCTTTTCTGTCTCCAACCTAAGGTGCTCTTTTTCCAAGAGCTGGTATTCCTTGGCGTAGGGAGAATTCATCACTGCTTTGGTAGCTGCGGGATTAAAATTTAAGGGAGAATGGTTGTATTGAAAGAAAACAAATACCATCACCCCCACCAAAAGAATAAAGAATTGCATGGGAATTTTTAGAATTCCGTTGAATATTAGCCCTAGCTGGCTTTCTCGTACAGATTTACCTGAAAGATAGCGTTGTACCTGACTTTGATCTGTGCCAAAATAGGCGAGAGCAAGGAACAACCCTCCCGTTATACCACTCCAGAAAGTATATCTACTAGAAGTGTTAAAACTGAAATCCAATATGTTTAGTTTATCGCTTGCCCCAGCAACTTTCAAGGCTTTGCTAAAGGTGATATTATCTGGTAAATAGCTCAAAATAAAGAAGAATGCAATAAACATTCCGGTCATTATGATAAACATTTGTTGTTTTTGGGTGATGCTTACCGCTTTTGTTCCCCCAGATACGGTATAAATAATCACTAAAATACCGATAATGACATTTAGGGTATGAAGATTCCACCCTAACACAGCAGATAGGACAATGGAAGGTGCGTATATGGTAATACCTGCGGCAAGACCACGCTGTATTAGGAAGAGAATGGCAGCCAAAGACCGGGTCTTTAAATCGAATCGACTCTCCAAAAATTCATAGGCAGTGTAAACTTTAAGTCGGTGGTAAAGCGGGATAAATACAATACAAATAATAATCATGGCCAATGGAAGCCCAAAATAGAACTGTACAAAGCCCATTCCATCGTGATATGCTTGCCCAGGGGTGGATAAGAATGTGATGGCACTCGCTTGTGTGGCCATAACGGATAATCCAATGGTCCACCATTTTGCAGATTTGCCGCCTAGCACGTAATCGTTTACATTTTTACTACCCTGTGTTTTCCAAACCCCAAAACCAACAATAAAAAGTAAGGTTCCACCGAGTATAATCCAATCTATGGTTGCCATGCTATTGGTTTGCGGTCATTAATAAATAAAATAAGATAATATATAGTGCATTGAGTACAATGACCAATGTGTACGCTTTTTTCCAAATAAATTTATCCTGCATCCTTAACTTATTTTTTTGATTTTTCCTGCTTCAGGGATAGCATGTTGGTAAATAGTCGGTACGCACCGGGCACACCTGCCGGAAGCTCCCTGAAAAAACTTAGTCCGGTATAAACATAATATCCTTCCCCGTAAGGAGCAACCAAAAGACTGCCTTTCAAAGGTGACTCGTCCTTGTCCCACATGGAAAGGATTGGGGTAAACTCCTTAGACCACTGGCCTGGAAAATAAAGTCCTCGTTCTTGTACCCAACCTTTAAAGTCTTCCTGGGTTATTTTGTTTGGGTAGTTTACAATCGGATGATTTTTATCTAAGATTTCAACATCAGATTCCTCATCGGTTACCCTATTTCTGGAAAGGGTCAAAGGATAAGGGGCCAGATTTTCCATGGAGGTTACCTGCCGGTCGGCAGTATTGTATTGAATAATCAGGTTGCCTCCATTCCTAACATACTCTAATAAGAAACGCTGTTTAAACTTTAATTCTTCTACTACATTATAGGCTCTAATCCCTACTACAATGGCATCATAATGTTGTAATGACTGGGAGCGAATGGAGGCGGGGTCTATGATAGAAACATCATACCCAATTTGCTGTAAGCTGCTGGGAATTTCATCGCCCGCACCCCTAATATATCCTATTTTGTTTCCATTTTTAATAATGTTTAAACGGACCACCTTGGCTTCGGCGGGTAATAAAACGGATTGTTTGGGGATATGGTCATAATCTATTTCTACCAATTCTTTGGAGACTTCCTTTCCATCTAAATGAATTATAGGTGTTATATAGCTTTCACTCTTGGTAGTAGGAGGACTTAAAAGGAAGCGCACAATTTGCTGATCCCCTTTGTTGGAGATTTTAAAAGGTTTACTTTCTTGGTCTACCTGCCAGCCTTTTCCTAGTTGAAGCTGTACCTTCCCTTCAATATGATCCTTGTGGGCTTTTACGGAAATCGCAATTTCCTTTGGTTGGCTATCCGCGAAGATGATTACCTTATCCTTGAAACTAGCCGTGGCCTTTGGTAAAATACTGAATGGCTGGTAAATCTCTCCCTTATCGGGTCTAGAGTATCGGTATACCAGTGGTTTTACTATGCGCACTGGGTATCCATTAAACTCCAGATCAAAGTTTATATTGATGGCTGCGGGGGTTTCCGGTTTGCCAATAAGGTCTTGGTCTTTAACTTGGTACATTCCTAAGTCCCACTTTTCATTTAACCAGTAGGGATTGGTAATAGGGGCCTCGTTGGATATTGGTAAACCAATTTCAATTAGCTCTTTTTTATTTTCCTTCAAAGGAATATTTTTAGCAATGGAGGGCTGGTTGGGCATGGCAATGCTCTTAAGGACGATATCGGAATTACTTCTGTTAAGTGCTTCAATAGAAACGGTAATCTTCCCACCTTGGTACGAGCTAGCCTCCGAGGCAGTAGCTTCCAAAAAAAATCCGCTTACAGAAAGTATGATTTCCTCCAGTTCCTTTAGTTTTATGTTCCTCCAATGATCATCTTTAACATTTTTCAATGCGCTATGGGCTTCTAAAAGCTGAGGTAAATGTGTGGATGGATCCTTAAAATTGAAGTTTTGTTCTAGATCATAGAGGATTTTCCCCACCGCATCACCGCCTTCTACCCTAGACCAAGTGGTATTTATGCCCTCAAAAATGTCGGACTCCTTACTGGGCATCTCACCTTTTAATAGCTCTAAATACTCCATTTCGCTTCCGCGGGTGCGCAATCTTCCAAATCCTTGGCAAAGGTGTTGACTGCTGGCAAGCGCCGCAATCTCATTATTTGATAATCCGCTTAAAGGGTAGTAGGTGCCAACATCTACTTGGAGCATATTGGACTTATCGGCACTTTTAAATCGCTCTTCACTTCCGTAAAACCACCAAGAGGTATTGAAAAATAATCTTGAGGGCTGCCAAATGCTGGTTTTGTTTAGTTGTTCTGGGTAGTGGGCTGCGTTACCAGCCATGTCAAAGGCCGAGACACTCAACATGGCCGAGGAGGTATGGTGTCCGTGGGTTGTTCCAGGGCTGCGATGGTCAAAGCGATTAATAATTACGTCTGGCTTAAAAGTCCGAATAACCCAAATAATATCGCTCAGTACCTCGTCCTTGTTCCATACCTCGAGGGTTTCATTGGGATGTTTGGAATATCCAAAATCGTTGGCTCTGGTAAAAAACTGTTTACCTCCATCTATTCGCCTTGCAGCCAATAACTCTTCGGTACGTAGTACCCCCAATAGCTCACGTAATTCCGGTCCTATTAAATTCTGGCCACCATCTCCACGGGTAAGGGAAAGGTAAGCGGTATTCGCCTTTATTTCGTTAGACAGGTAAGATATTAGCCTGGTGTTTTCGTCGTCGGGATGCGCAGCAACATAGAGGGCCGATCCTAAAAAATTTAGTTTTTGAAGCGCCTGGTAAATGTCAGACGAACTATGGGATGGTGGAGTCTGGGAATAAACAAGCTTGTATGATAGTATTATTAAAGTGAATAATAGCCAGAAAGAGCGCATTTATTATTGTTTTTGAAGTTGGTTCAATATTAAATTTAAACTTGGTATAAAATTGTTTAACAACTATTTTGAGGATTAAAGCTCGCTGCTACTATCAAAGTCGTCCTCATAGGTCCCTACAAGTCCCACTGCTTTTTGAAGCATCAGGTTATTGGGATAGGTATAGAGTTCGCCATTTTTACTTCTTAGGTGAATATGGAAAGCCCTTATATCCTCAATAATAAAAATTTCATCCGGTAATTCCATTTCCTTATCCTTCACACGAATCCTATCCCCAATTTTAAATGGAAAAGAAAAGAACAGTATAATCCCTGCTGTAATATTGCTTAAAATTGACCATTGAGCAAATAGTGCGACTCCGATTACTGCAAAGGCAGAGGAAAAAACAATCCCTATTTGCTCAAAATCCACCCCCCAGATCAGCGTAAGGGCAAGCAGACCCACCCCAGTTATACCAATAGTGACATATTTTATGATTAAACGAGTTCTTATCTCATTGATATCGCTCATTTTGCCAATCTTGCGAATGGTTTTGGCACCAAAATATTTTAATATCATTAATACTATTAGGCATAAAATGGTGCCCAATATTTGATTCATGTACTTCAGGTAAAAGGTCTCCTCCATATTTGCTATAATCCTAAACTATCGCGAAAAATTACGTCTTTATTTTTATTTTCTTGCCAATATGCCCGTTTTAGGGTCTTTATTTTAGTGGCTGTAGACCTAGCTGTTTTTGCATTGTCCCCAGTTCCACTTTTATAAGTTTCAGTCCAACCTTCAACCGTATAGGGGAAATTACTGGAAAATTGGATGGCTAGGGTCCTTTCCAAGGAAGGGTAGGTAATGGTATATGTACTTATACCATCCAATGTTTTCAGACTGCCTTGGGCCTCGTAGGCCTTGAGCTGCTTATGGGCCAATCTTACATATTCCAATGAAGGAATCATCTCCATCTTTCCCGTGGGCAGGTTTTCTGGATTTATTCGGATTTTATTCCATACTTCATTCTCCAAATGTTTTTTTTCCAATTTTAAGAATTGATCCCCATCAGATTCAAAATAGGAAAAGGAATTCACCTCATAATGTAACCTGTTATTTAATTGAGTAAAGACCTGTCCGCACCATTCCTGAATGGAAGAAGTTAACTTTATTGCATGCTGATTGTCGTGCACCGGATAAAAGCTGCTGTTCATAATGGAGTAGGGGTAAATGCCCGTTAGAAACTTTTTGGTGCTGTTTAATTTTAAAACGGAAATTTGGTCGTCCTGGGGAAGATCTGGTTTAACCTGCTTGTCTTTCAAAAAAGGCTCGGTTACATAGATTAGCACCGCTTTGCCATCCCTTAATTCCCCATAACGAGCCTGCTCTAATTTATAGGAGGTAATTTCTGCCTTTCCGGCATACCAGTATTCCTTAAACTCCTGGGAAAGTGGTCTTTTGGTTTCAGTGCTTTGTGAAGGGGTAGTGTTAGCTTTACCAACAAAACCTTCTTCTGCAGATGAACCTTCTCCCTTACAGGAGGATAGGGAAACCATTACAAGGAGTGTAGCTGCCCAGCAAGAAATGGGTGTGGATAATAATCTCATGGCAATAGGATTTGTTATAAAAATATTCAAAATAAGCTAACCTACCATGGTCATTAACGTTTTAAAGACTAAATGGGTGGGCAAGCCAACGACATTGGAGTAGGAGCCCTGAATCTCTTCTATACCAATTAATCCGATCCATTCTTGTATGCCATACCCGCCGGCCTTGTCAAAAGGTTTGTAGTGATCCACGTAATGATGGATTTCCTCCTCGGCTAGCTTTCTAAACTTGACTTTCGTCTTATACGTTGCTGTTTTTTGCGTGCTGCAGGTAGTAAAACAGACCGAGGTAATCACCTGGTGCCAATCATTGGATAGAGTCTGTAACATGCGTATTGCCTCTTCTCGGTCTTGGGGTTTGGCCAGGGAGACTCCCCTATGCCAAACTACCGTGTCCGAAGTGATTACGATTGTTTTATCCCTTAGTTGATCTTTAAACTGCGAAGCTTTTAGGACGGCCAGGTATTCGGAAATCTCTTCTCCTTGAAGGTGCGGGGGGTAAACCTCTTCCACGGGAAGTGTCTGTACCTTAAAAGGTATTCCCATTTCTTTGAAATACTGTTGTCTTCTGGGAGAGGCAGATGCTAAAACTATAGAATGACCCTTTAATTTGTCGGCTATCATAAAATTAGTCGTTTTTGGCGCTAAAGTTATCGGCCCAATGGCCCCTTACCTTTAATACTTGCTCTATAACATCTCGTACGCAACCATCACCACCATTTTTATAGGAAATGTATTTGGAAACAGCCTTTACCTCTGGAACGGCATTTTGAGGGCAACATGGAAGCCCGGCTTCCATTAAAGGGGGAATGTCTGGGATATCATCCCCCATATACAATACATTTTTTGGGTCGATACCGTAAATGTCCAGGTACTCCTCAAAAGGGTCTATTTTATGATGCGCTCCCATGTGGATGTCCGTGACCCCCAACCCCTTTAGTCGTACTCGCACTCCTTCATTAGTACCTCCAGAAATAATGCATACATTATAACCTTGCTCTATGGCTACTTTTAAAGCATACCCATCTTTTACGCTCATGGTCCGTAATAGTTCCCCCTCAGAGGTAATAACAACTTTACCATCGGTAAAGACACCGTCCACGTCAAATATAAAGGTAGTTATGTTGTGTAATAATTCCTTATAGCTCTTTTCCATATTTCTTACTGATCGATTTGCTTAACAAGCTGTAAATATCCTTATTATTTTTGTTTTTTAGTTGATTAAGGTGGTTTTCAATGGTGGTCATGTCATTTCTTCGTGCGGGACCCGTTTGGGCTTTATGGGGAGTCATATAATCTAGCTTTTGCACCGTCTCCCTAATTAATGGGAGTAAAATATGAAAAGGAATATTGTGATCGTTGCAAATCTCATTGCCTATATCATATAGGTGATTAGTGAAATTATTGACGAAAACAGCTGCCAAATGGAGTGTTTTCCGTTGGTCCGAGGATAATTCCTGTACCTGGTCACTAATAGTGTTCCCTAGTTTTTTCAGCAACTCTAAATCGCCCTCGCTCTCTGCCTCCAAACATAGGGGAATCGACTTAAAATCAATTTTTCTTCCTACACTAAAGCTTTGAAGCGGATAAAAAACGCCTCTTCTATTTCTTGGATCCAAAGCCGTTAAGGGTGCGCTTCCAGAACAATGCGCAACTAGCCCACTTTTGTTAATGAGATATTTGGCTACTTCAGGAACGGCATCATCGCTAACTGCAATCAAATATAGGTCTGCATCTACAATGTTATGGAAATCGGTACCTATGGCACCTGCTTTTTTAAAGTAAGCAAGTTGCTCCTTGTTTCGCGCAACTACTTGGCGAATTTCAACGTCTTCCACATCCATAAAAGTATCGAACATATGTTTGGCTACATTGCCCGACCCCAGTATTACTAAAGAAATCATGATCAAAAGTAACCAATCTGTGAAAACTTCTCCGCTTTGCCCTAAAAGAATTGTTGTAACCGCCATTTTTTGAGAAATTGAACCCTTACTAAAAGGTGGGCTAGGGTTTAAAATGTAACCTTGGGGTGAATAATCTATCTAATGGATAACGGCATTTCCAAAAGGGTAATTTTAACTTTCTTAGCTAGGAGTGAGGTCCCGTTGGGATCCATTGTTAATTTTATAGGGTTCCCTTAGTTCTATGTTTTGGAATCCATAAGTATATGGGAGTTTTATGCTGATTTTGGGAATTTTAAATAGGGAGTCAATTAACATAACATTCACTTATTTAACTTATAGAAATATGTATTTTTGCGATTTCAAATCAAACCTTATCTTTCCAAGATGACCGAATTTTTAAAGAAGTTTTTCTTTTCCACTCGATTGATGTCCATTTTATTTATTGTTTTTGCCACTGCCATGGGGATCGGAACCTTTGTCGAAAGCAAATATAGCACCGATACTGCGAGGATCTATATTTACAACGCTACGTGGTTTGAGGCAATAATGGGGTTTTTTGTAATCAACTTTATTGGCAACATAGCCCGATATAGATTGTTGAGAAAAGAAAAATGGGCGGTTTTAATGTTGCACCTTTCTTGGATATTGATTATTGTAGGAGCTTTTGTTACAAGATATATCAGTTACGAAGGAATGATGCCCATCAGGGAAGGAGAGACCGAGAATGTGTTTTATTCGGACAAAACATATTTAACCGTTTATGTAGACGGGGAAATTAACCAAGAACGGAAACGTAAGGTTTTGCAAGATGCCATTCTAGTAACGGCACAGGGAAAAAAATCTAACCTACCATGGAATTCCGATTTTAATGGACAGCCTTTTACCATTTCTTATGCAGGTTTTATTGAGGGTGCAAAGGAAGGTCTGATTGAAGATCCCAACGGAAAGGAATATCTGAAAATAGTGGAATCTGGTGAGGGGCAGCGACATGAACACTATTTGGAGAATGGGACTGTAGCCAGTATTCATAATGTGTTATTTGCCCTTAATAAACATACCCCTGGAGCTATCAATATTTCTACTACCGGGGATGAATATACCATAGAATCCCCGTTTGAAGGTCAGTTTATGCGAATGGCCGATCAGATGGAGGGAGAGGTTGCCAAGGACAGCGTGCAGAAATTTCAGCTCAGATCCTTGTACAATATGGCGGGAATGCAATTTGTAATCCCCGATCCTTTAGTGAAAGGAGAAGAAGGGATTGTACCAATTCCTGAAGAAGATAGAACAGAGAACGATTTAGATGCCTTGGTATTGGATATTACCAGTAATGGGGAGACCGTTCGCAAGAAATTATTGGGAAGTAAAGGGACGTCTAACTTTTCTGGTAAGTTTGAGGTTGGCGGACTGGAATTTCATATGAGTTACGGGTCCAAGGTATACGAATTGCCATTTGGTATTAAATTGAATGATTTTATTGCAGAAAGATATCCTGGGACGGAAAATAGCTACTCTTCATTTATGAGTAAGGTAACCGTTGTAGACGATAGACCATTTGATTACGATATATACATGAACCATATTTTAGACCATAGGGGATATCGCTTTTTCCAAGCTAGTTTCCATCCAGACGAAAAGGGAACCGTACTGTCCGTGAACCACGATTTCTGGGGAACATGGATTACCTATATAGGGTATTTTTTACTGTATACGGGTCTAATGGGGATTATGTTCTTTGGGAAAACAAGGTTTAAGGACCTTGGGGTGGCCTTGGAAAAATTGAAAAATAAACAGGCGAAACTGACAACCGTCTTGTTGCTTGGAGCAGCATTGACCATGACGGCACAGGATGCCGATGGTGTAACCATCCATGCTCATAGCAATACTCCAACGGCCGAGCAGATAGACTCGCTGCTACATGCTATTACGCCTTCTAAGGAACATGCAGCAAAGTTTGCCAGATTGGTTATACAAGATGAGGGAGGGCGCATGAAGCCTATTAACACCTTCTCCTCAGAATTATTGCGAAAGTTAAGCCTACGCGATAAGTACACCGACTTTAACTCGGACCAGGTATTTCTTTCGATGATGTTAAACGCACCGGCTTGGTATAACGCAGAGTTCATTGCATTAGATAAGAAGGGGCAAAATGATAGCCTTAGGAATATTATTGGGGTTCCCCATGATCAGAAGTATGTAAAGGCAACCGATTTTTTTGATGCACAAGGACGTTATAAATTGGCACCTTACTTAAAAGATGCCTATAGTACCAATACGCCAAACCAGTTTCAAAAAGACTTTAAGAGTATAGATGAGCGACTAATTTTATTGAATAGGGCGCTGGGAGGCGATATTGTAAAGATTTTCCCGCTCTTAAACCATGAAAATAATAAGTGGATATCGGCCGTGGAATATAGGGGAGGGCAATACCCAATTGCAGATTCCCTCTATGCTAACTTTGTAAAAAATGCCGTTCCCTTCTATTTAATGAGCCTAGAAAAGGCCGTGCAGACGGGAGATTACACTGAGGCAGATAAATTATTGGCGGCCTTTAAGAAGAATCAGGAGAATCACGGTAGCGAAGTGTTGCCTAGCAAGAGTAAAATAAAAGCGGAAATCTTTTATAATAAAGCGGATATATACAATAGACTTTATAAGTACTATGCGTTGGTAGGACTAGTGATGTTCACCTTGTTGGTATTCCAAATTATTAAGGATAGAAAGGTACTTCGTTATAGTGTTAAAGGCTTAAAGTGGATTGTGTATTTGTTTTTCATTGTCCACACCATTGGCTTGGGCCTACGTTGGTATATTTCAGGACATGCCCCGTGGAGTGATGCCTATGAGAGTATATTATATGTATCCTGGGCAACGGTAGGAATGGGACTGTTATTCACCAAAAAGAGTAATATGACCGTGGCCGCTTCTACCTTTGTAACGGCTATGCTATTATGGATTGCCCATCAGAGTTGGGTAGACCCATCTATTGCCAACCTACAACCGGTACTGGATAGCTATTGGTTAATGGTGCATGTTGCGGTAATTGTTGGAAGCTATGGACCCTTGACCGTAGGTATGATTCTAGGGGTGGTGAGTTTGATACTTATGACCGTTACCAACGAAAGAAATTTGGAACGAATGAAATTGAACATTCAAGAGTTGACCATTATCAATGAGCTTTGCCTTACCGTTGGATTGGCCATGTTGACAATTGGTAACTTCTTGGGCGGACAATGGGCTAACGAAAGTTGGGGCCGTTATTGGGGATGGGATCCAAAAGAGACCTGGGCTCTGATTTCCATTATGGTATATGCCTTTGTTCTACACGTACGCTTGGTTCCGGGACTACGCGGGAGATGGACCTACAACTTTTTAAGCGTTGTTGCCTTTGCCAGTATTATGATGACCTATTTTGGAGTGAACTTTTATTTGGTGGGCTTGCATAGTTATGCCAGTGGAGCACAGGTGATTACGCCTACCTTTATTTACTATACCGTATTTGGAGTATTTGTTTTGGGAGCTGTTAGTTACTGGCGTTATAAGAAGTTTTACGTGAAGTAATAGTTGCCGGACCGAATATGGTTGTGAAAGGAGCGATGCCTAAAGCCGGTTAGTATTTACAGGTATAGTTGAATATTTCTTGGGAATTGGCTATCTATGGTGGATTATATGTGCCATTAGTAATTTTTGTGGGAGTTTGGAAAATAGATTCCCATGAAATGGTATGTAAGCAATTTTTGTAACTTTAAGGACTTAAATCCCTAAAAACAAAAAATGAATCAACATAAAAACGGCTTAAATACGATATGTACACATACAGGGGAATTGGAAGACCTTACTTATAAGGGGGCCATTTCCCCTTTGTATATGGCTACCTCCTATGCCTTTGAAGATGTAGATGTAAAGCGTTATCCTCGGTATTTTAATACGCCCAATCAACAAGGATTGGCAAAGAAAATTGCGGCCTTGGAAAACGCCGAGGGAGCTTTAATATTCGGTAGTGGCATGGCGGCCATCAGTACGTCCCTATTAGCTTTTTTAAGGGCCGGTGACCATATTGTTCTGCAAAACACCTTATACGGTGGGACTTACAACTTGGTTACAGAGGAATTTGAAAAATTCGGTATCTCCTATTCCTTTACGGATGGTTGGAAAGCGAGCGACTTTGAAGCTAAAATTCAAACGAATACCAAGGTGTTGTATATAGAGACTCCTTCCAATCCTTTGTTGACCATCACAGATATCGCAGCGGTGGCGGAGACGGCCAAAAAGCATGGAATTGTATCTATGATAGATAATACTTTTGCCAGTCCAGTAAATCAGAATCCCATAGACTTTGGAATTGATATCGTAATCCATAGTGCTACTAAATACATGGGAGGGCATTCCGATATTTGTGCAGGGGCAGTGGCCGCTTCTGAAGAAAATATGAAACGAATCTTCCATTTGGCAAAAAACTTGGGCGGAAGTCTAAGCGATTACACGGTATGGTTGCTAGAAAGGAGTATTAAAACAATGGGTATAAGGGTGCGGGCGCAAAACGACAATGCTCAGCAAATGGCTCAGTATCTGTTAAACCATGAGGCAGTGGATGCCGTTTACTACCCGGGATTACCATCCCATCCAGACCATGAAATAGCCAAATTGCAGATGAAAGGTTTTGGCGGAATGCTTTCTTTTGAGCTTAAAACTGGATATTGTGCCTCCCAATTTCAAAAATCTTTAAAATTGATAAAACCCTCTATGAGTCTGGCAGGGGTAGAAAGTACTACACTATCGCCAGCACTCACCTCACATTCCCTGTTAAGTGCGGAAGAACGTAAGAGACAGGGTATTTCCGATGGCTTAATCCGTTTTTCAGTGGGAATAGAGGAAACAGCCGATTTAATACAGGATATGGAGCAAGCTTTTAAAACTGCCAAAGCATAGAATGAACTACCCATTACGTCGCACTGCGATAGCAAGTTGATGTTTTTAATTGGGAATCGTTCCATGGTTACAAGAGGTAGTTATCATTGAATAATTGGGAAACTGTTTTTGCTCAGTAGCATATATTTTCCAAGACATAGGATTAGAATAAGAAGTAATGAAATTAGACATATTAGTGTTCGGAGCACATCCGGATGATGCAGAATTAGGCGCTGGTGCTACCATTGCAAAAGAGGTTGCCAACGGTAAAAAAGTAGGATTAATAGATTTAACACGTGGAGAATTGGGAACACGTGGTTCTGCGGAAATTAGGGATAAGGAAGCTGCTGAAGCTGCTAAAATATTGGGGGTTAGCGTTCGGGAAAATTTGGGTTTTGCCGATGGCTTTTTTACCAACGATAAAGAACATCAGCTAGAGGTTATTAAAATGATCCGAAAATATCGTCCAGATACGGTATTGTGCAATGCCATTGAGGATCGCCATATAGATCACGCCAAAGGGAGTAAATTGGTAAGTGATGCCTGTTTTTTAAGCGGATTGCCCAAAGTGGTGACTTCTATGGCGGGTGATTCCAAGTCCCAGGATGCTTGGCGACCAAAATGGGTGTACCATTATATACAATGGAAAAATTTGGAACCAGATTTTATCGTGGATGTATCCGGATTTTTAGACATAAAAATGAAAGCCATTATGGCCTATGGTTCTCAGTTCTATAATCCCAACAGCAAGGAGCCAGAAACACCAATCAGTAGTAAAAACTTTACCGATAGTGTGGAGTACAGGGCACGAGACTTGGGTAGATTAATAGGAGTGGAATACGGGGAAGGATTTACCGCAGAAAGACATTTAGCAGTTAGAAACCTGGATAGTCTAATCTAAGCCGATTTTTTCTGTTGCTGTCTACCACGGGGTACGGTAAAGTAAAAGATGGAGCCTTTCTCCACTTCGCTTTGTACCCACAACTTTCCACCATTATTTAATATCATTTCCTTACATAAAGACAGTCCTAAACCGGTTCCTTTCTCATTATTGGTGCCATAGGTGGTGTAATTGGAATTCTTTTGAAGGATTTTCTCTTGAATATCTTTTGGGATTCCCTGACCGGTATCCTTAACAAATACTTCTATATAATCCTTATTTTCCACGGCCCCAAAGGTAATACAGCCTTGGTTGGGTGTAAACTTTATAGCATTGCTCAATAAATTGCGCAACACTACACTCATTTGGTTTTCATCGGCATAAATCCAGATATCATCAGAAACTGAATTTTTTACTTCGATAGATTTTTTAGAGCTTATTTCATTTAAGAGGTTAATGTTTCGTTGAACCAGATTGGAAAGCATAACATTGGATGGTGTAGTGGTAGACACCTTCATTTGCGACTGACCCCAGCTAAGTAAGTTATTTAAGGTGAAGGATAGGTTGTTTACATCATTCTTTAACTTTGGGACAAAAGCCATAAAGTCTTCCCGTTCCATCTGTCCACTATTTAGCATTGTCAACACACTTTCCAAAGCCCCAATAGGCCCGCGTAGGTCGTGCGCAATGATGGAAAATAGTTTGTTCTTTGTTTCATTGGATGCCTGTAACTCCAATTTTCCTTGCTCTAAAACTACCTTTTGCTGTTGAAGCTTATGATTTAAGTTTTTCTGAATTTTCTGGGCCCTTGCCACAAAGAATCCAACTATTCCCATGATGGCAATTATCAATAGGGAAATGTAGATATAATATTGTTGCCTAGCCAAGGCTTTTTCGTTCGCTTCAATTAAAGCCTCTTGCTGATCTTTATGGGCAATTTCGGTTTTTAATAGGGTTAAACTGTTTCTATTCTCATCCCTAGCTAAGGTGTCCGATATTTTTTGAAATATTTCATGGTACTCCAAAGCTTTCGCATAGTCATTTTCGTCCTTGTATATTTTATAAAGTGTTTTGGATCCGCTTTTTATGCCCTCCATGGATTTTATTTTAGAGGCTATATCATAGGATTTTTGGGCGTACTTTAAAGCTGCGTCGTCATTATTGAGTGCTAAATACGCCTCTGCCATTCCATTATATAAGTCTATGCTGCCTCTTGGATCCTGGAGTTCATTATGTAATTCATTACTTTTATTATACCAAAATAGCGCCAAGGAATGCCTTTTTTGCATTAGGTAAATCCTGCCTTTTACCATATACGAATAGGCAAGCCAATCTTGAACCTTATTTTGTTTAAAGATGGCGATGCTTTTATCAATATGTGTGAGTGCATTTTCATATTGTTGTGTTTCCGTATAGATATTCGCCAAATTGCTCATGGTTTGGGCAGAGTTAATTGGATCTCCAACAATTTTATTGAGGTTTTCTACCTTTTGAAAAAAGTATAAAGCCTGTTCGTAGTCCTTATGGTAGACATATATACTGGCTAAATTTTCGTTGATAACAGCTTCTATTAATTTGTCTCCATGGGCCTGAGCCAGTTGTAAACTTTCCAAATATCTTTTTAAGGCAAGGGAGTAGTTTCCGGTATAGACATATTCGGAGGCCAAATTGTTGGTAATTCTCAGAATTAAATCCGTGTTATCATCGGATTTTGCCAATACCAAGGCTCTTCGGAAATAGGAGATGGACTCGGTGTGTTTACCTCTATCGGAATAGTAGTCTCCTATATTCTTTAGTGCTTCGCCTTGGCCTGATTTATAATTAATTTCTTTGCTCAACAATTCGGCCTCCTTGGCCAGCAGTAACAAGCTGTCTGGATTAACAAACCGCAATTCAAGCGCCAAGTCGTTTAAAAGTCCGATATATAGTTCTTCATCCTTTACTATTTTACCGTCCTCCTTAATTTTCTTAATGGATGCCTTTAGATGGGCAACAATGTTTTCCTGCCCATATAGTAACCCTCCATTAAAATTAAAAAATAGAAACAGAACGATGAACACTACATTTCGTCTCTGCTTTATGTGATTTAATGGCTGGGTATACATGGGGGTATTTTCTTGTTTCAATGCTGGATAAAACTACTTTTCTTTCAATGTACTAGGTAAAAAATGTTGTGAATGATAGCTTTCTTGTTGTTTCAACCATAAAAATACACCTTTTATCGAGGATTTATAAGTAAATAGCTAAGTTTAAACACTAAAGGTAAGATTATTCAACATATCTGAAAAATAAGGTCGATTTTATTTTGTCTGATGAAACAAAAAATCTATCTTTGCCACCGCTTACAAATGGTGGTTGTAGCTCAGCTGGTTAGAGCGCTGGATTGTGGTTCCAGAGGTCGCCGGTTCGAACCCGGTCTTCCACCCAAAAATAACAAGCCTTATTCTTAATGAATAGGGCTTTTTTTGTGGCCTAAAGTGAAGTAGTCCTAAGGAATGCTTAGCGAGAAAATTTCATTATTTAAAGTCTCAAGAGTGGTATTAGTTAATTACTCCTAGACCCAGACTTTGAGATTGATCCTCAATAAGTCAAAGGTAGAGGGATAGTGAGCAGGAAGTATGTTTCCTACTTCAAGGTAATCCGCGTAGGGAATAAGAGATCGTTGGAAGATCCCCTGATGTTAACTAATATAATTCCAAATATTCTTATGTTTTACAATCTGGGCATAGGCTTGTCTAATAACCTGATGCCGTTCTAGGTGAGCATCCTCTTTTAAGAGGGCTTGGGCATAACTCCTAGCGATCTTTAAAATCTCATTATCCTTAACAATATCCGCGATCTTTAAGTTTAAAACCCCACTTTGCTGAGTACCCATAAGATCTCCGGGGCCCCTTAGCTTTAAGTCTACCTCGGCAATTTCGAAACCGTCGGCGGTTCTTACCATAGTTTCCAACCGGGTTTTGGAATCTGCGGATAATTTATGTCCGGTCATCAATATACAAAAACTTTGATCTGCACCACGGCCAACCCTTCCCCTTAACTGATGAAGCTGAGACAAACCAAATCGCTCTGCGCTCTCTATGATCATAACAGAGGCATTGGGAACATTTACGCCTACCTCTATTACCGTGGTAGCTACCATTATTTGGGTTTCACCCCGTACAAATCTGTCCATTTCATAATCTTTGTCGGCGGGTTTCATTTGTCCATGAACAATGGAGATTTGGTATTTCGGCATAGGAAAATCACGTACAATACTTTCATAGCCATCCATGAGGTCCTTATAATCCAACGCTTCGGATTCCTGAATCAACGGGTATACTACATATATTTGCCGGCCTTTTTCAATCTCATCCCTTATAAATCTAAACACCTTTAATCGGTTGGCATCGTAGCGGTGAACCGTCTTGATGGGTTTTCTCCCTGGGGGTAGTTCATCAATAGTGGAAATATCTAAATCCCCATATAAGCTCATAGCAAGGGTTCTGGGAATGGGGGTAGCGGTCATGACCAAAATATGCGGCGGTATCTCGTTCTTATGCCATAATTTGGCTCGTTGGGCAACGCCAAACCGATGTTGTTCATCTACAATGGCTAATCCTAGGTTCTTAAATTGAACCTTATCTTCCAACAGTGCGTGCGTTCCTATCAAAATATGAAGGTCTCCACTTTCTAGCTGTTCATGGATTATTTTTCGATCCTTTTTCTTGACCGAACCGGTTAATAGAGCAATGTTGACCCCTATATCGCTTAAAAGCTCTTTAATTCCCATATAATGCTGATTAGCCAGTATTTCTGTTGGAGCCATTAAACAGGCTTGAAAGCCGTTGTCTATAGCTAATAACATGGTCATTAACGCTACAATAGTTTTTCCAGAGCCTACGTCGCCTTGCAATAACCTATTCATTTGGGCATTGCTCCCTAGGTCTGCCCTAATTTCTTTGATAACCCGTTTTTGGGCATTGGTGAGGTCAAATGGAAGGTGGTTTTTGTAGAATTCATTAAACAGTGTTCCTACCTTGTCAAATGTAAAACCTTTAATTCGTTTCTTGTGGCTAAGGTTCTTGGCAATTAGCTGTAATTGGATGTAGAACAATTCTTCAAACTTCAATCTAAACTGCGCCTTTCCCAATAAATCTTGATTTTTTGGAAAGTGTATATTGAATAGGGCTTCATTTTTTGCAAGTAGTTTTAACCTGTCTAAAATCTCAGGGGATAGTGTTTCCGAAAACCTTCCCTTGGTTTCAATAAATAATTGTTGCACCATTTTTCCAATTACCCTGTTGGTTATTCCAGAATTGGATAATTTTTCTGTGGAAGGGTAAATCGGTTGCATGCCTATTTTAAACCCCTTTTTATGTTCTTCCAGTAATTCCATTTCAGGATGAGGCATGGAAAAGACGCCATTAAACCAATTTAACTTACCAAAAATCACATAGGGCACATTTATTTTAAGATTTTCCCGGATCCACTTATGTCCACGGAACCATACCAATTCCATTTCCCCATGTCCATCGGTAAATTTGGCAACCAATCTTTTACCCCTTTTTTGCTCTACAGTTTTTATAGATACAATTTTACCAACTATCTGTACCTCGGCACTGGTTCGTTGTAGTTGGTTTATTTTATAATATTGTGTCTTGTCTATATATCTATTAGGGAATAAATGCAGCAAGTCTTGGCAAGTTTCTATCCCAAGTTCCGACTTTAAGGTGGCTGCCCTACTAGGGCCCACACCTTTCAAATAGGCTATTGGGGATTGAAGTATGTTGGGGTTCATTGGATTAAATTAATTATTTTGCCAGGGATTGTATCTACAGGTCCGGTATTAGCCGTGCTATTTTATATATTGGACTAAAATAGGACTTACTATAATTAACTGCAATAAACTAAAATGCTAAATTTAGGAAGACTTGGAGCTGCATCTATAAGCCGTATCATTATTTCTTTCTTCCTGCTGTTTGTTTATGTGGGTGACGCCCAACATCAGGATAAGGTGAATTTCACAGAGGCAGCGGTAGAATTGTATCCCGATGCTTACAATAAAAGTATTGCTGGGGATGTAGACTATAAGTTCCGTATCCTTCAAGATGTGGATAGCATTTTTCTAGATGCCCAAAACTTGGATATATCCACCGTGCTTCTCAACAATAAAAAGGTGAAATACAGGAACAACGGAAAAACCTTAACCGTTTATAAACCGTATCGTAAAAACCGCACCTACAACTTAATAATCTCCTATACCGCCAAACCTAAGCAAACCGTATATTTTATAGGATGGGACAGTTTGTCTACCACCCATCAGATATGGACACAGGGACAGGGGAAATATACCAGTCATTGGCTTCCTAGTTTTGATGATATGCAAGAAAAGGTGATTTTTAACCTTAATATTTACTTTGATAAGGATTACCAGGTTCTAGCTAATGGGAAGCTGATGGGGGTCTATACGAAAGGGGAGCTTAATAAATGGGTCTTTACTATGGATCGGCCCATGAGTAGCTATCTCTTGGCCTTTGCCATAGGGGAATTTGATAAAAAAGAACTTAGGTCGTCTAGCGGAATCCCACTTCATCTTTACTACCATCCGAGAGATTCACTCTTAGTAGAACCCACCTATAGGTATACTCGGGAGATTTTTCAATTTCTAGAACATGAGATCGGACTGGGGTTTCCATGGAGAAAATACGATCAAGTGCCAGTGCGCGACTTTCTTCATGCTGGAATGGAAAATACGGGACTCACCATATTTTCCGAGGGATTTCTATCGGACTCCATTGCATTTAATGATAGGAACTATGTGAATGTAAACGCTCATGAAATGGCCCATCAATGGTTTGGAAACCTAGTGACTCAAACAGATAGTAGATCCCATTGGTTACACGAAGGCTTTGCAACCTACTATGCCCTTTTGGCGGAAAAGGAAATCTTTGGTGAGGCTTATTTCCACTGGAAGCTATATGAAACTGCACAAAAGTTAAAACAAGACTCCTTACTCAATGGGGGAGAAGCCTTAACAGATCCTAAGGCCAGTGGTCTTACTTTTTATGATAAAGGAGCCTGGGCAGTTCACATGCTGCGTCAAGAACTGGGAGATTTAGTATACAAGGCCGGTGTGAAACAATTTTTGGAGCGGTATAAATATCAAAATGCGGATATAGAACAATTTTTACGTGAAATGGAGCTGGTTAGTGGGGCTAATCTTAATTGGTTTAAAAAGAAATGGCTTTCTGGTACAACTTTTCCCTATCAGGACGTAAAGGATATTTTAGTAAGTGAATCCACAGAAGTGGCACAATTCTACCATTTGCAGGATGCGTTGATCTCCACTAAAGAAGAACGACAATCGATTATAGAAAATTATTGGAATAAAACGGTGTCGGAGTACCTAAGGGCCAAAATAATTGAAACCTATTTTGAAGATTTGTCCCAGGCATTTCTAAAAAAAGCACTAGAAACCAATAATCTAAAAATTCGTCAAGCCATCGCAATTAACGCTAAAAAAATTCCGTTGGAATTGAAAGCTGATTTTGAATCGCTCCTGAATGATGAAAGTTACCTAACCCAAGAGCATATATTATATAAATTATGGATATATTTCCCTGAAGCAAGGGAAAAGTATTTAAACCATACCATAAATACTATTGGATTTCCGGATAGAAATATGCGGATTTTGTGGTTAACCTTAGCGTTGGTTACCAAGGATTATAATCCTAAAAACCGTACGTCCTATTATGAGGAACTCAATGGATATACAGACCCTAGCTACCCCTTTGAGGTGAGGCAGAATGCTTTTGGGATGTTAATGGAGGTGATTGGTTTATCCGATAAGAACTTGCTAGACCTTATCCAGGCAGCACAACATCATTCCTGGCAGTTTAGACAATTTTCCAGGAAGATGATAGATCACCTTTTGGAAGAAGAAGGGATGCCAAAAAGAATAGAAAATTTAATGGGAAAACTAAATGACGAAGAAAGGCGTTATATGTATACTAAATTAAAGAAGAGATGAGAGCAATGGTAATATCTGGGGGAGGTAGTAAAGGTGCCTTTGCGGGTGGTGTTGCCCAGTACCTTATAGAGGAAATGAACCACAACTATGATATGTTTTTGGGTACTTCTACCGGCAGCTTGTTAATCTCACATCTTGCCCTCAATAAAATTGAAAAAATAAAAAAAGTATATACCTCCGTAGATAAGGATCAGATTTTTAGTAACTGTCCATTTGTTACCACTAAGAAACATGGGATAGATACCATTGCTATAAATCATATGAACGTATTGAAAAACTTTTACAAGGGAAGTAAAACGTTTGGAGAAAGTTACAACCTTCTTAAATTGATTAAAAAAACGCTTACACAAAAAGAATTTGACCAATTAAAATTGGAACGGTCCGATATTATTGTCACGGTTTCCAATCTATCCTTGAATCAGGTAGAATATAAATCCATTAAAGATTGTACCTATGAGGAGTTTTGCGATTGGATTTGGATTTCTTGTAACTATACCCCCTTTATGAGCTTGGCATATAGAAATGGTTGTGAATATGCCGATGGGGGACTGGGTAGTATGGTCCCTATAGAGGAGGCTATCAAAAGAGGAGCTACGGAAGTGGATGCAATTATTCTAAAAACCGAGGTGACTCAGCTAAATAGATTGCCTTCTAAGAATGTATTTTCATTACTTACCAATATGTTTTCCTTTATGCTGGATAGAATAGAGCATCAAAACATACGAATTGGGAAGTATGCTGCTACCCATAACAACGCAATCATTAATTTTTATTACACACCTACAGTTTTAACAACCAACTCGCTTATTTTTGAAAAGGAAAAAATGTCCCTCTGGTGGGAAAGTGGCTTTAATTTTGCCAAATATAAAAATGCAGAAACCAATCAAATAGAAACCGCAGTTGTATGAGAGCATTGGTAATTAGTGGTGGGGGTAGTAAAGGTGCTTTTGCCGGGGGCGTAGCACAGTACCTCATGGAAGTGGAAAAACGTGAATATGATATTTTTGTGGGTACCTCTACCGGCAGTCTTTTGATTCCACAATTGGCCTTGAACAAAATTGATAAACTTCATGAGATATACACCAATGTTAATCAACATGCTATTTTTAGCCTAAACCCATTCGTGGTACGGAAAAAGGAAGGAAGGGAATATGTATCTATTAATTTTCTAACATCAATTCTCCAATTCATTAAAAGGAAACGAACCTTTGGTGAGAGTAAATCCTTACGACGAACTATTAAGAAAAACTTCTCCGTACAAGATTTTAACGAGATTAGAGAATCTGGCAAGGAAGTGGTGGTCACCGTTTCTAATCTGTCTAAAAACATGGTGGAATATAAATCGATAAAAGATTTTACCTATGCCGAATTCTGTGATTGGATATGGATATCTTGCAATTACATCCCCTTTATGTCTTTGGTGAAAAAAGATGGGTTTGAATACGGGGATGGGGGACTAGGCTGCGTAGTGCCCATTAGGGAAGCCATTAAGCGGGGAGCAACCGAAGTAGATGCTATTGTTTTGGAATCGGAGAAAATGGAACGCAATAAGGTGCTGGGTAAAAACCCATTCTCACTAATGCTTAGTATTTACGGGTTTGTGTTGGATCAGATAGAATACCACGATATTTCGGAAGGGGTCTTGGCAGCAAAACATCGTGGTGTTCAATTAAACTTATATTATACACCTACTAGATTAACGGAAAACTCCTTGGTCTTTAATAAAAAACTAATGACCAAATGGTGGCAACAGGGCTTTAGTTATGCTGAGGAGAAATTTGCAGCCTCCCCAGAGCAACCCATAAAGGCTACAAGGAACTAAGCCGCTACCCAGCTATACATTGTCCAAGTTCCATGGTCTTCTTAAAGTTTACCACAGGTCACTAATCTCCTTTTTTACATAGGAAAGTGCTGTAGCAGATGGGGAAGCTTTGTCCATACTAGCACTTAGGATATCCTCCCTAAATTTATCCGAAGAATCGGATTCGCTCATACCCGCTTTACGGATCATTTGTATGGTAGCGCTCTTTGCCGCCTTTATTATATTCCAACACTCATCCGTCATATAAATCTGCTGGGAAAGGTTATGGTCAAATTCATTTTCAATGGTCTTGATCAACAACTTCTCATAATCGTTCTTGTTGGAGGATACAGGCGAAACACGCACCACTAAATTGGGGATGGAGATCCTTTCCAGAAACAATGCCATTCTTTCATAAGCCTGTAACCGGATGGGCAGGGTGTTTTTTTGTGAATCCTTATGTAATAGAAATCTTCTTCTTCCTTCCTCGTTCCTGGTATGTAGCCTAAAAAAGTAAAAGGCCACTACCCCTGTAACCACTGCAGGTAAGAGATAGGCAAAAAGCTGTAAAATTCCATCATCGGTCATAATCGTCTTTGTGTTTAGGTTGATAGTTGAATAAACGGACTAATCCCAAAAAAATTATAGAATTTCTTTAATAATTGCAAGTCATAAGGGGTAATACTAAATCGGTCCCTAAGCGATCCAATTCCCTTAAAGCCCTAGCGCCCCGCCATTTTTATTTCATATTTTCCTTCACCATATTATAGAACTCATAAAACTTAGGCTGAACTATAATTTCCGTTGCGGTGTCTATGCTATAAAGTCCCAGTTCGGATTTTCCGGTGGCAAGCATTCTTTTTGCCTCCACTTCGTATTTATCTTCCAAGAGATATGCTATGGTAGCTGCTTGTTGGGTGCTAATTTTCCAGTTGTCGTGCTTTTTCTGTGCATTGTTCACTAAATTACTATTGCTTACAATGGTAATGTCCAAGCTGGGATCTGCCTTTAATATACTGCCAATTTTACTGATAACAGCCTCACCTTCTGGGGTTACTTTGTTGCTTTTGGTTGGATCTCCAAATAAGAAAGCATTGTCTAAGGAAATCGTAATAGCCCCTTTGCTGATCGCAATTTTTGTATCTGGGCCTAGATTCTTCTTAAATAAGGTTAAAGTTGCAAAGGTTACAGAATCCCTGCTGGTTAAAGCATCGCTAATAGCCCTTAATTGCCCTTCGTTCTTCTGAAGACTGGCTAAGGTACTATTGATATATTCGGACCTTTTGGTAGATGCTTCGGTGAAATTGTTTAAGCTCTGTAGTAGGTTGTTATTGGTAACCCTTAACTCCTCCAACTGGGCTTCGTACGATTTAACTTTAGCAGAACTCATTCGCTCTAGTCGCCTTACCTCAGACAAGGTGGTTTCAGTTTCCCGTAAGCGCGATTCTAGATCTTCCACTTCTTGCATTAACTCCCTTCTGTTTTGGGAATAGGAGATAGTAACGGTCATTAATAAGATTAGGGCGGTAATAATATTTTTTCTCATTTATATAGGTAGTTTTTTCAATCGGATTCCGATAGTTCAATCAGCAAATTTAACCAAATAGTTCAAATCTATATAGTTAATTTAACGCTAGTCCAAGTTAAAGAAGTTTAATAGGGGAAAATGGATAGGAATACCCCTGGCTTTTGATGCAAATACGGGGGAAATTAACAAGAGGCAGGGAATGGTTAACCACTATTCCCTGCCTCTTTCCATGAGGTAGATCCATTATTGATTTAAAAAGTCGAGACACAATTCTGTCATCGCCTTCACGCCCAATAATAGACCATCTTCGTCTATCCGGAAATCAGGCGTGTGATGCGGAAAAGAATCCTTTGTTCCAGGCGTCATACCACCCAGAAAGAAAAAGAAGCCAGGCACTTCTTTTTGGTAATATGAGAAATCCTCGGCTCCGGTTACCGCTTTTTGTGTTTGCACATTGTTTTCGCCAGCGACCCTTTTAAGAGTGGGTAGCATCCGGGTTACCAAGTCAGGGTCGTTATAGGTGATTTCTGTGGCCTCCTTTATCTCGATCGTAGCTTCCCCACCGTAGGCTTTTGCAATGGTGGGAACCATTTCCTTCATTCTGCGATTAATTAGATCCTTCATGTCGTAATCCAAGGTACGGATGGTACCGATCATTTCAGCAGTTTCTGGAATAATATTGAACCGCACTCCAGAATTGATTTTGCCGACGGTAATAACTGCGGCCTCATTGGTAAGCTGCGCTTCCCTACTGATGATGGTTTGCAACCCATCAATAATTTTTGCACTTATCAATATGGGGTCTACCCCTGCCCAGGGTTGGGAACCATGACTTTGTTTCCCTTTTACCTTAATTTCAAAACTTTGTGCGGCGGCCATGGTACCTCCAGACTTATAGCGAATAACACCAACTGGGGTTTGGGAGTTAATATGAAGGCCAAAAATGGCATCCACATCCGGATTTTTAAGGACCCCCTCTTTTACCATCAATAGCGCCCCGCCTTCTTCCCCTGGTGGCGGACCTTCCTCTGCGGGTTGAAAGATGAATTTTACGCTACCCTTGATCTTGTCCTTGTTTTTGGATAAGATTTCGGCGACCCCCATTAGAATGGCAGTATGGGTATCATGACCGCAGGCGTGCATTACGCCCACTTCCTGACCAAGAAATTCTGAGACTTCGGTAGATTTAAAGGGTAGATCGTTTCGTTCCGTTACAGGGAGTGCATCAATATCTGCCCTAAGTGCGATTACCTTTCCGGGCTTATTTCCCTTTAGTACGCCCACGACGCCTGTTTTGGCGACCCCTGTTTCTACCTCTATTCCTAAAGAACGCAGGTGGGTGGCTATTTTCTCGGCAGTTTTAAATTCTCTATTGGAGAGCTCAGGGTACTGATGAAAATCGCGCCTCCACTCAATTACCTGTTTTTCAATTGCTGAGTATTCTTTATCTAATTTATAGTTTTGTGCCGTAAGGCTGTAACAGCCAAGGAACATGGTGGCAATTAATAAATGTTTCATAAAGGGTCTTTTTGTTATCGTGATTTGTTATGTGCTAATCAGGTAGAATCTAAGTAGGTGCCTAACTGTCGCAAACTACCTATTGCTATAGGAAATTATATTTTTCCACTAAATCTGTGCAAATACAGTTTGCCTTTTCTTAGAATCCTAAATTTATCAAAACTGGTATCGTTATAGGTAATATTTATTGTTTAAATTGTATAAATATATCGAAATTTGCCAAGGATTTGGTAGTGGTTGGATTTTTTATTGAACCATCAACTTTTGGATAAGGCCAATAATGGTTACTTTCACCGATCCTTAAAGGACTAAAATTAAATAGACAGTTGGAGAAGTATTTAAATGAGTTGAATGAGGCCCAAAAAGCCCCTGTCCTTCATAAAGATGGACCCTTAATGGTGATTGCAGGTGCTGGCTCGGGAAAGACAAGGGTACTTACCTATCGCATTGCCTATCTTATGAATCAGGGGGTAGATGCGTTTAATATTTTATCCCTAACCTTTACCAATAAGGCAGCACGGGAAATGAAGAGTCGTATTTCCCAAATTGTAGGTTCGTCCGAAGCAAAAAACTTGATGATGGGTACCTTCCACTCGGTTTTTGCAAAGCTTTTACGTTTCGACGGTGATAAACTGGGTTACCCAAGTAATTTTACGATTTACGATACCCAAGATTCCCAGCGACTTATCGCTGCAATCATTAAAGAGATGGGATTAGACAGGGATATTTATAAGTATAAACAGGTGCAGAATAGGATATCCTCCTATAAAAACAACCTAATTACCGTAAAGGCATATTATAATAATCCCGATCTGATGGAGGCCGATGCAATGGCCAAGCGGCCGCGTATGGGAGAGATATATCAGAATTATGTGGATCGATGCTTTAAGGCTGGGGCCATGGATTTTGATGACTTATTATTGCGTACCAATGAGTTGCTTACCCGATTCCCCGAAGTGCTGTCTAAATACCAGAATAGGTTTCGGTATATATTGGTAGATGAGTACCAGGATACCAATCACTCCCAGTATTTGATCATTAAAGCCCTATCCGATAAATTTCAAAATATATGTGTGGTAGGAGACGATGCCCAAAGTATTTATTCCTTTAGGGGGGCCAACATTAGTAACATCCTTAACTTCCAGAAGGATTACGACAATGTGGGCATGTACCGATTGGAGCAGAATTATAGGTCTACTAAAAATATTGTAAATGCCGCCAACTCCATCATTGCCAATAACAAGAATCAATTGGAGAAAGTGGTATGGACGTCTAATGACGACGGACCCTTGATAAAGGTGCATCAAAGCCCCACCGATGCGGAGGAAGGTAGGTTTGTAGCTGGCTCTATTTTTGAGCATAAAATGCAAGAGCAGCTGCCTAATGGGCATTTTGCAGTTCTATATAGAACCAACTCCCAATCCAGGGCTATTGAAGACGCTCTTAGGAAAAGGGATATTCCTTATAGAATTTATGGAGGGCTCTCCTTTTATCAGCGCAAAGAGATAAAAGATGTTCTGTCCTATTTGCGTTTGGTAATTAACCCTAAGGACGAAGAGGCTATAAAGCGGGTCATTAACTTTCCAGCTAGGGGGATAGGTCAAAGTACGATGGATAAACTCACCGTTGCCGCCAATCACTATAACCGATCCATTTTTGAGGTTATAGAGCATCTAGATCGTATAAATCTAAAGATAAATTCTGGAACAAAGAGAAAATTGGCCGATTTTGTGAGCATGATTAAAAGCTTTCAGATAATGAACGAGAGTGAGGATGCTTTTGTATTGGCAGAAAATGTAGCTAAAAAAACTGGTCTCTTGCTAGAGTATAAAAAAGACGGTACTCCAGAGGGAATCGGTAAAATGGAAAACATTGAAGAGCTGCTGAACGGTATTAAAGATTTTGTAGAGGGTCAGAAAGAAGTAGCCGATGCCAAGGGAGATCTAGGGGAGTTTTTGGAAGATGTAGCCTTGGCGACCGATTTGGATAAGGATACTGGTGATGATGATAGGGTAGCATTAATGACCATACATCTCGCCAAAGGATTGGAGTTTCCGTATGTGTATATTGTAGGAATGGAGGAAGATCTTTTCCCTTCCGCCATGAGTATGAGTACTAGGAGTGAGTTAGAAGAGGAGCGTAGATTGTTTTATGTAGCCCTTACCAGAGCAGAGAAGCAGGCTTATCTCACCTTTACCCAGAACCGATACCGTTGGGGGAAGTTAATAGATGCTGAGCCAAGTAGATTTATTGAGGAGATAGACGAGAAGTATGTGGAGAACTTAACTCCCATTAAAAGTAATAGGTATACCCCGTTAATAGATGTTGATATTTTTGGGGATGTGGATAAAAGTAAATTGCGCCAGCATAAGCCGGTGCAGGGGACTCCGCCAAAAGGGAATGCTCCCAATGAGAACCAATTGCGCAAGCTACGCAAGTTAAAACCAACGTTAGACGTCCCTGTAGGAAACACCAATCAGGTAGATCCTGGGCTGGTAGAGGGGGCAAGGGTAAACCATACCAGGTTTGGTAGGGGGCAGGTTATTAAAATAGAAGGAGTTGGCAATGATAAAAAGGCAGAAATAAAGTTTGATAAGGGCGATGTTAAAAAGCTGCTGCTCCGTTTTGCTAAGTTAGAATTACTTTAATCCATTGCTGTTAGACCTCGCTTTTTAGGTCTTCTTCGGGGAAAAGCTGCTTTTAGAAAATAACGCTGTATATTAATATTTCCCCATGAGAGAGTACAGCTGGTACGACTCTCGTGGGGAACGCTGTAGGTGTTTATGTTCTAATTTTTTAGCAGCCACTACTTTTAAATGAGGTGGTTATATAAGCAGGCAATAAATAGGAGGTAAAGGGCGGATGTATATTTGAGAGTTTAGGCATTGTCCCTTTTATGAGGCCTTCGCAATGCTATGGAATCCAATTCCTAGTATTGGTAGCATCCTGTGGCACCAAGTGGGAGTCATGCTCAGGTATATACCACTGGTTAGGGATGTTAGAACACATCACTGGTCTATATTTAAATTAATTATCTTTATAAACCAAAACGTCTATTCTAATTTTAATATGTCTGAATTCATTAAAATTTACCCAGAGAATCCCAATCCTAGGGAAATTAACAAGGTAGTGAAGGTGCTTCGCAAAGGAGGCTTAATTATTTATCCAACGGATACTGTTTATGGTTTGGGGTGTGATATTACCAATACCAAAGCTTTGGAAAAGATTGCCTGGATAAAGGGGGTGAAATTGGCCAAAGCAAATTGGTCTTTTATCTGTGCGGATTTAAGCAATATGTCAGACTATGTCAGGCAAATTGATACCGCTACCTTCAAGATACTAAAAAGGGCATTGCCTGGTCCGTATACCTTTATTTTACCAGGGAACAATAGCCTGCCAAAGGCTTTTAAGAATAAGAAAACAGTGGGGATTAGGGTTCCAGACAACTCCATAGCTAGGACTCTAGTGGAGGCTCTAGGCAACCCAATAGTTTCTACCTCTATTAGGGATGAAGATACGCTATTAGAGTATACCACCGATCCAGAACTGATTTATGAAAAGTGGAAGAACCTAGTGGATATTGTTATAGACGGAGGTTATGGGGACAACGTAGCTTCTACAGTAATAGATTTATCCCAAGACGAACCAATTATCGTTAGGGAAGGAAAGGGGAGTTTAGATGTTTTATAAGTGGTGGCGCTTGGTGGTTTCTTTTGCTATCAACAGCCGTTAATTTTAGTGCCTACTTCTGTTGGGTACGGTGTCATATAATTAATTTAGTGGGAGGTATATTTTTCAGCTTGAACTTATCAAAATAATAGTCAAAAAAAAGCGACCAAATTGGTCGCTTTTTAATTTTATAACTATTCTGCTTAGTTAATTGCAGGATCTTTCATTCCTTCTTCGATCATGCTATAGAACTGATCAATTTTTGGAAGTACTACTATACGAGTTCTTCTGTTCTTGGCATTATCAGTAGCTGATACAGGTAGGTACTGAGACCTACCAGCAGCAGTCATACGTTTTGGGTCTACGTTGTAATCGTTCTGTAGGATACGTACAACAGAGGTAGCACGCTTAACACTTAAGTCCCAGTTATCCAATAACACACCACTTCTGTAAGAGCGAGGGTCAGTATGTCCTTCAACCATAAACTCAAAATCTGGCTTATTGTTTACTACCTGAGCAACTTTTCCTAATACTTCTTTAGCTTTGTTGGTAACGGTATAGCTTCCGCTTCTAAACAATAGCTTGTCTGAAATAGAAACAAATACAACTCCTTTTTCAACACTGATTTCGATATCCTCATCATCCAAGTTTCCAAGAACACCTTTTAAGCTTTGTACCAAGGCAAGGTTCACAGAATCCCTTCTTGTAAGTGCGTCGTTTAATTTTCTAATAGTAAGATCTTTTTCCCTTAAGCTCTCCAAAGATCTCTCTAAGTTATCGGCTCCTTTAGTAGTAAGGGTGGTAAGATTACCCATATTGTTGATCAAATCTTGATTGTTCGCTTTCAAGAATGCGTTTTGTTCTTCTAAGGTCTGCATTTTAGAAAGAGCCGCAGCCTTATCCTCCAAGCAAGTATTAAGTTTAACGGTGGCAGAGTTAAGCAAATCTTGTGTTTCTTTTGCCTTTGCCTCTAGATTAGCGTACTTCTTCTGTGAAACACAGGAGGATAACAATAACGTTGCTCCTAAACAACTTAAAATAATTTTCTTCATAGTGATTCTAATAATTATTAATGGTTTTATGATACTATTCTACTGCGGTTGTAGTCGAAGCCAAAAATATATAAAAAGTCCACATTTAATAGGCTATTTTAGTTAATCTTTTACTAAAATGTTAAAGAATTTAATGTGTTTAATGAAATGCGACCAAACAATGGAGGTAGTGCTATAATATCCCTCTATAAACGAATGTCGTTCACGTTTTTTGAACATACTATTAAAGTTCTTGTAAAAACTGAAATGTGCTTGTACAATGGCCCAACAATGCTTTGGTTTTCCCTGTAATACAAATCGTATCCCAGCAATTCCATCCAATATAAACCGTAAAAAGATGATGGGAAAGCTTTTGTGGGGAGGTAAGTTTTTAAGAATGGAAAATAAGGAGTTTCTAAAGTTAAGAAACGTTTTTTTGGGGTTCATATTACCTAGGGTAGATCCTCCTAAATGATAAATTTCGGAACTGCCTACATAATAAACTTGATGTCCATTGTTTTTGGCCCTCCAACACAAATCTATTTCTTCCTGATGTGCAAAATAAGCTTCATCAAAACCCTTCAGCTGATGAAACACCTCGCTTTTAATAAACATGCAGGCACCCGTTGCCCAAAAAATCTCTATGGTATCATTGTACTGGCCACGGTCTTCCTCTAGTTCCTGAAAAATGCGTCCCCTACAAAAAGGATATCCAAATTTATCTATAAATCCACCTGCTGCTCCTGCGTATTCAAAATAGGTCTTTTTATTATAGTCTAAGATTTTAGGCTGAATGATAGCGGCATTTGGATTATTTGAAAATTCGCTGATAATGGGCTTCAACCAGTCCTTGCTTACCGCTACGTCGGAATTAAGCAAACAATATACATCGGCCTTTACGTGACGCAAGGCATCGTTATAACCCTTTGCATATCCACCATTGCTACTGTTTTGAATAATGGTAATCTCCGGATAGTTCTCCTTAATGAAGGCTATGGAATTATCGGTAGAGGCATTGTCTGCCACATAAATATCTGCCTCTTTTGAAAATGAGGTTACTGAAGGCAAAAACTTCTCCAGAAGTGCTTCCCCGTTCCAATTTAGTATTACAACTGCAATTTTTAACATGTAAGGACTCCCAGTGTACGTTAGGGGATTTTTTAGGTTTGATTAAGGGCGCAAAATAAAGGATTTTTTTATAAGTGAGTGGTTTCTGCGTCAAAGGTGTTACCCTGGTACCCATTTTTCCTAATAAATGCTTGCCCTACCCTCCTAGGGGGTATAATTAGGAATGGTTTTAAGAAAAGTGTACAGTTCATCCTCCAAATCCATTTGGCAATAATAATGATTTTGGCCGTTGGTAACCATGAGGTATTTTGCATTGAGCTGAAGGTTGTATCGGGCAATTTGATCAAAAACATCTTGGGATATGTTGATTTGTGGAGCTTTACATTCTACCAGCAGCAGGATATCGCCATTGGGGCGAAACACCACCACGTCATAGCGCTTTTTTAAATTATTGACCAAAAGTTGCTTTTCAACATTGATGTGGCTCAAGGGATAATTTTTCTCATTTAACAAATAATGGACCACGTGCTGTCGCACCCATTCTTCTGGTTGAAGGAGCACGAATTTTTTGCGGATGACATCAAAAATATAGATTTTATTTTCCCTATTTTTGAAGCGAAACGAATATGTTGGAAAGTTTAATGGCACCATAATGCAAAGTTGAGGATATTTTTTAAATGGATGAGGTTAAAAAGATAGTAGGTGATATAAAAAGAGGAAATATAGCCCCCATATATTTACTAACAGGGGAGGAGCCTTATTATATCGATAAAATTTCGGAGTTTATAGAAAAGAACGTCCTTACCGAGGAGGAACGCGGTTTTAATCAGGTGGTCCTTTACGGTAGGGAGGTAAGCGTTGAAGATATTGTAGGTAATGCCAAGCGATATCCCATGATGGCCGAGAGACAGGTGGTGGTGGTTAAGGAGGCACAGCATTTGTCTAGAACTATTGAAAATTTAACTTCTTATGCGGCCAATCCACAACCATCTACCGTATTGGTGCTTTGTTATAAGTACAATAAACTGGACAAGCGTAAAAAACTATACAAGGCCATTAAAAAATCTGGAGTAGTTCTTGAAAGTAAAAAGCTTTACGAGAACCAGGTGGCAGACTGGATTAAGAATGTGCTAAAATCCAGGGGGTACGATATCACCTTTAAGGCATCCAATCTGTTGGTGGAGTTCCTAGGAACAGATTTGGGGAAGATAGACAAGGAGTTAGAGAAGTTATGTCTGGTTGTACCCAAGGGCTCGCAGATTACACCAGAGGCCATTGAAGTGAATATAGGAATTAGTAAAGATTATAATAATTTTGAATTAAAGCGGGCCATTGGGGAAGGCGATGTGGTGAAGGCCACAAGGATTATCAATTATTTTGGCCAAAATCCTAAAGACAATCCCTTTGTGTTAACCATTACCCTGCTTTATTCCTTTTTTAATCAGCTATTAACCTATCATGGATTAAATGACCAATCCCCAAAAAATGTTTCCAAGGCCTTGGGAATAAGACCCTATTTTGTGGAGGAAATCCAGATCGCAGCCAGAAATTTCCCGATGAGAAGGGTTAGTGGAATTATATCCGAACTCAGGGAGCTAGATCTAAAAGGGAAAGGAGTAGGCGCTAGCATCTCCCAACAAGACCTTTTAAAAGAATTGTTGGTTAAGATTTTTCGATAGCGATATGGCTATCTTTTATCCAAACTGAACTTCCCCGGACCCAATAGTAAAATACTGCCAAAGCCTACCAAGAAGAGAAGTGCTTTTTCCTTTACCGATAAGGGATCTTGGGCGTGCACAATTAATAAGGCTACCAACATAGTTATTATGGTAGGTACGGTGGCCCAACGGGTTCTAATACCTATAATAACTAGAATAGGGCAAATAAACTCCCCGATGACGGCTAAAACCAGGGAGGGGGCAGCTCCGATTCCCAAGGGGTCACCAAACTCAAAATTACCTTGAATAAGTTTAAGAAATTTAGGGATTCCGTGAGTTAGCATTAATACAGCGAAACCAACTCGTAATAGTAATAGGCCAAAATCTTTCATTGGGGGACTTTAGTTTAGGTTATTTCGGACTAAAAATAATTAAATGTTCATAAAAAACTAAGGTTTCTTCTAAAATTATCCCAAACAAGGGATGACTATCTTAATTTCGGAAATTTATTAGGGTTGGTTTCCCGCATGATGGAATAGACCTTTTCAAAAATATCCTCCGCATTTGGTTTGGAGAAATAATCCCCATCCGTAGCGTATGCCGGCCTATGGGGCTTAGCAGTGAGAGTTTGTGGGGCACTGTCCAAATATTGATAAGCCCCCTGCTTCTCTACAATTTCGTGGATTAGATAGGCAGAACAACCACCTGGGACGTCCTCGTCGATCACCAATAGTCGATTGGTTTTTTTAATACTTTTAAGCATGTCTTGGCCCAGATCAAAAGGCAGTAAGCTTTGTGCATCTATCACTTCGGCATCTATTCCTACCTCTTGGAGCTCTATGGCAACTTGCATAACAATACGCAAGGTAGATCCATAGGAGAGTAGGGTAATATCGTTTCCTTCCTTTACGGTTTCCACCACGCCAATGGGAGTGCAAAGTTCTCCTAGGTTGTTGGGTTTGTCCTCCTTTAGGCGGTACCCATTAAGGCTTTCAATTAATAGGGCAGGTTCATTACCTTTCATTAAGGTATTGTAAAAGCCAGCCGCTTTGGTCATGTTCCTTGGTGTTAGAATATACATGCCTCTTAATAAATGGATCAATCCGCCCATTTGTGACCCAGAATGCCATATACCTTCTAGCCTATGTCCCCTAGTCCGAACAATTAACGGAGCGCGTTGTTTGCCCACGGTTCGGTAAAGTAGGGTGGCTAGGTCGTCCGTTAGGGTATAAAGGGCATAGAATATATAATCTAAATATTGAATCTCGGCAATAGGACGTAGTCCTCTCATGGCCATTCCTATTCCTTGGCCTATTATGGTTGCCTCCCTAATGCCGGTATCTGCAACCCTAAGTTTGCCATATTTTTTCTGTAGACCTTCCAAGCCTTGGTTTACATCCCCAATGGCTCCAGTATCTTCCCCGAAAATCAATGCTTCCGGATATTTATCAAACAAGTGATCAAAGTTGTCCCGTAGAATAACCCGGCCATCTACCGCTATAGGGTCTGGATCGTAGGTGGGTTTTACTTCAGGAACATGAAGGGCACTATTTTCTTGCTCATTGTAGAGGAAGGTGCTAAACTTAGCCTGGGATTCTTCCAGAAAACTGTCGGTCCATCTAGCTAAAGCTTCCTTCTCTTCGCTTGTTTCACCTAACAAATAGCGCATGGCTCTTCTTGCCGTAGATGCCAAGTCTTTTTTAATGGGCTCTTCCTTGGCAATCAAATCGTTTTTTAGCTTGGCTATAAAGTTTTTATTGGGGCTAGTATTGGCAACATTGTTTAATAGGTTTACCAAGGTTTTCTTATGTTCCTTGTGTGGGGAAAGGAATTCTTCCCATGCTTCCTTTCTCGCAGACCGCACCTGTCTTTTAATATTCTTTTCAAGTGCCTGTAATTCTTCTTCTGTGGCAATCTTATTGGCAAGGATCCATTCACGGTATCGCTTGTTGCAATCGTTTTCCCTTTCCCAGGTTAATCGGTCCTCACTTTTATATCGTTCGTGAGATCCGGAAGTGGAATGTCCCTGTGGTTGGGTAAGTTCAGTAACATGGATAATCACAGGAACGTGTTGTTCCCTAGCTATATCCGCAGCATTTTCATAAGCGTGAATCAGTGCGGTGTAATCCCAACCCTTTACCTTGATAATTTCATATCCATCATCCTTCTTATCTCGTTGGAAACCAGCTAAAATCTTGGAGATGTCCTCTTTGGTTGTTTGGTGTTTGGCATGGACGGAAATACCGTACTCATCATCCCAAATACTAATCACCATGGGTACTTGTAATACCCCTGCAGCATTTATTGTTTCAAAGAAAGCTCCCTCACTGGTACTAGCGTTTCCTATGGTACCCCATGCAACTTCATTTCCATTTACTGAAAACCGATCGCTATTGATGCCTTTAACATTCCTATAGATCTTAGAGGCTTGTGCCAAACCTAATAGGCGGGGCATCTGGCCCGAGGTACAAGATATATCCGCACTACTATTTTTTTGTTGAGTTAGGTTTTTCCAAGTACCATCTTCATTTAAACTGAAGGTGGTAAAGTGTCCGCCCATTTGCCTTCCAGCACTCATGGGGTCCTTGGTGATATCGGTAGTGGCATAAAGACCGTGGAAGAACTGTTTTGGGGAAAGAAGTCCCAAGGCCATCATAAACGTTTGGTCCCGGTAATATCCACTTCTAAAATCACCATCCCTAAAGGAACGCGCCATGGCGAGTTGCGGTAGCTCCTTCCCATCACCAAAAATACCAAACTTGGCCTTTCCGGTCAGTACTTCCCTTCTTCCCAATAAGCTACACTCCCTGCTGGTAATTGCAATTTCGTAATCCTTTAGAATTTGAATTTGAAAATCATCAAAAGAAATATCGCTGCAGGTTTCGGAATCTATCTTCATTTTGGATATACATGGTTTTACGCAAAAGTATCAAATCATTATGGGTTTTGCAACCAATAAAATTCGATACCTCTTAATAATTCCCTAATATTTAGGGAATTGTAAAAATATTTGTTATCAATATCTCAATAAAATTCGCTCAAACTAAGAATATGGCAATGATTTAAAACCATTTCCTTGTAAATAGTCCGGTTAGTGTACGCGGACTAAAGGTGATGACGAATCTTATTTTTTGATCGTAATTGGGTTGGGCAATTTCCCATCCATTGCTAGAGTATACAGGGAAATAGAGTTCAAAGTAATCGGTTAACAGGTTTAGCCGCACGCCGGTATCATAAACAAATTGTTCTTTTATACCTCTGTTTTTTAACATACCAAGGTCTCCATAGAGCTCTACCCATCTCCAAAGGTTGACACTGGAATTTATGGTGGCCATCCAATCATTGGCAAATGGATTCTCAAATTTTGATTTAAACCCTCCTTCAGCAACAATGATTTGTTGGCTATAAATCCCCGTCCCTTCAGATCTTCCCAAATAATTATAGTCAAAAAGATAATCTGTAGGCCGATCCAATGAAAAACTAAAGAAATCTGAGCTGCCAGCGGTTTTGTTTCTCAAAAATTTCCCTGCAAAGAATCGTATATTAAATTGTGTGTTATTCTGAAATAGCTTGCGGTATTCCATTTCGTAGGCCAACTTGGTAAACAGATTGGATTGCTGTGCGTCTAGGGACCACGATAGATAGTTAAGAATGTTATTGGTAGTATGGGTATACTTTGCATTTAGTACATTGTAATCTGGATCCGTCTCAAAATCTATATTGTCTAGACTGCTGTCTCTGGTCCTAAACACATTGACGGATCTTAATACTAGGGTGTTGCGTTTGTTTAGTAGTAAGTTATCTGGCCTCCATCCAAAGCCTATGCTGGGGCTTAGGGTGGTGTAGCGCGAATTTTTTTGGTAGTGGCTGGTATATCCCCTTAAGGAGTAATTGGTAACGTATAATCCACTTTTCCCGTGATATTGTCTAAAGTTAAAACTTCCGTACCCCACAAAGGTTTTTTCGTTGGGTGCATAGGAAGGAGCTACATCAAATACAAAGGGTCGCTCTAATAAAGTCTTATTGTGAAGGCGCATTCCCGGAGAGAGTCCGTCATATTTGTTGAATCCTATTACAGGAACATAAAACACCTGATTAAAGTACGGGTCTTCCGCATCTTTAAAGAATTGAAGTTTTAACCGTTTATTGCTGGAAAAAAAGCCATTAAGGGATTTCCAATTATCGCGTTGGTTAAATTCTGGAATGGTTTGGTCATAGTTTAATACCAAACGCTCTTCGGCCTTATAGGGAATATACAGCGTTTTTTCGTCGGTGATATCGGTAAACCAATATTGTGAGATTACGGAATCATTTCTAATGCCAAATAAGGAAATGGGTACATTAGTCCCTTGTTTGTTTTTTAAGGTCACCGCTAAGCTGTCGCCACTTCTGTTGACCCTTTTAATCTTGAAATCTATTTTTTTGGTGGTGGACACATATTCGTCAAAAAACCAATTGATATCCTTATCCGAATTTTCTACTACCATAAATTTAAAATCGGCTGCGGTGGATTCCTTTAACTTATAGTATTCATAAAATTCTCTAACACTTTGGTCTACTTTCTTTTTACCGGTATAATCCGCTAAATAGGCCAAACCTAAACCTGCTTTGTACCGGTTCGCTATTTTTTGGTTGAATTTGATTAGGGAATCATTGGGGGTGGTTAATGCTTGGTCTACATTTCTTCTGGCAGATAACATATGCAATAACGGATACTGTTCGTTAAATCCCATCTTAGCTAGATGAAAGTTTCGAATACCCCAAATTCCCGATAGTTTTCCCAGTAATTTTTGATCTGGATAATGTTGCTCTACAAAATTAATCATCAGATAATTCGTAATGGCGTCTGTTACCCATTTTTCTTTTCGGGGATCAAGGTACATGGTCTCCTTTAGGAAGCTGTTGAGGGCTGTTTTCAGAAATTTCATTTCAAATTGAAACTGCTCCTCGTAGGGTCTGATAAATTTTGGCAATTGATTTATACCATATAGGGGTTCCTTGTCATAATCCCATTCACTAACCAATAATTGTTTATGGGGAAATTCCCCGAGACTTTCCTGAAGGAAACTGGAGATGCGGTTGATAGAAATTCCAGCGGATATTTCATCGTAATTAATAGATTCTAAATCCGTAATAAACGTTAGCCCTGGGGTTACATGCTTGGTGAAACGTCGGTTTGGAACAATAATTAGCTCACCACCCTTTTGATCCGTACCTATTAGGGTATGCGTTTGCATATTGCCTTGGGTGGATTTTTGGGAAGTGTGAAAATTGGAGACTAGATAGAGATCCTTGGGAAAAGTAAATGTAATGGTAGTATTGGTGATTTCGGTATAGAGATCTTCCAAGTTTTTGTTGGAATACAGATGCCATTCCCCATCATATACTGCTGGGGTTAAATACCAATCTTTTAAAAAGTATTCCCGGAGGTTGCTATACCCATATGGGGTAAATTTATTGGGGGGTAATTTAACCTTGTAGGTAATAAAAAATTGAAGCGACGTTTCTGGTGGCAAGGGGGCATTTAGATCTATCCTTACAATGTCTCGGGCAGGTGAATGCTCCCAAGTTAACCCCAGATGGTCATAATCTACCGCACTGATGATGGTAGTGTATCCCCGTTCTTCCGCTTTTGCCAAATGCAGGCTTTTTTTAAACTCTTCAGCAAATCTTTTGGCCAATACCGTATTCTTGTCGGCATAAGCACTTGCCCAATCATTGAAATAAAGAGTGTTTAGAGTGTCTTTGGATTGATTGTAATAATTAATTTCTTGCTGGATGCTGATTACATTTGTTGCTTCATCCAACGATGCTATTATCCTGTTGCTATGCTGGGAGTACCCCAGATAGCACCAGGATAATAATACAATCACAAGGGCATATGTTGGATTCTTTGACAAATTCTTCAAGCAAGGTGGAATTTAAAAGTTGGGGGTAAGTAGGTTGCCTTTGTAAAAAGCATCAATAATATCTACTACTTCCTCTTCCGTGTCCACAATTTTAATCAGATCTAGGTCGGTTGGACTAATATTTCCTATTTCTAGCATGGAAGATTTAATCCAATCGATTAATCCACTCCAAAACTCTTTTCCGACCAAAATAATTGGGAATTTCTCAATTTTATTGGTCTGTATTAGGGTGATGGCCTCAAAAAGCTCGTCTAAGGTGCCAAATCCGCCTGGCATAACCACAAATCCTTGAGAATACTTTACAAACATCACTTTGCGAACAAAAAAGTAATCGAAATCTAAACTTTTATCATTATCAATATAAGGGTTGTCGTGTTGTTCAAAGGGAAGATCAATATTTAATCCCACCGAAGTACCTCCGGCTAAATGAGCACCTTTATTCCCGGCTTCCATAATCCCCGGGCCACCTCCAGTGATGATTCCATAACCAGCCTCAGAAATCCGTTTGGATACCTTAACGGCTAACTCGTAGATGGGATCCCCTGGTTTTGTTCTGGCAGATCCAAAAATGGAAACACATGGGCCAATCGCACTCATTTTTTCAAATCCATTTACAAATTCGCCCATTATTTTAAATAGGGCCCATGAATCGTTGGTCTTTATTTCATTCCACCCTTTATGATGTTGTTCTTTTCTCATAATATTTAATAAATCAAACTGTGTTATAGTTTACCAAATGTGCTAAAAATCCCTAGCCCAAGCAAACTTTTGTTGGGAAGGCGAATTTTGTGGCCGGTAAACCTGTTAAAATTACAAACCTAATTCTTTTCTAAGATACTTGGAAGTATGACTTTTTTTATCCATTGCCACTTCTTCCGGGGTTCCTTTAGCGACTACCATTCCTCCTTTTTTGCCTCCTTCATGGCCTATGTCTATAATATAGTCCATCATTTTTATAACATCCATATTGTGTTCTATAATCAATACGGTATTGCCATGGTCTACTAGCTTGTTTAAAACATCCATCAGTACCCTGATATCCTCAAAATGTAATCCGGTAGTGGGTTCATCTAAGATGTAAAACGTATTTCCGGTATCTTTTTTGGATAACTCCGTAGCCAACTTTATCCGTTGCGCCTCTCCTCCAGACAAGGTGGTAGATTGTTGGCCCAAGGAAATATAACCTAGGCCTACATCCTGAATTGTTTTTAATTTTCGATGGATTTTAGGAATGTTTTCAAAAAAGTCTACCGATTCATTGATTGTCATTTCAAGGACATCTGCAATGGATTTTCCCTTGTATCTAATCTCCAAGGTCTCTCTATTAAAACGTTTGCCATAGCATGTTTCACAATCTACATAAACGTCTGGCAAAAAGTTCATTTCAATGACACGCAATCCTCCACCCTTACAAGTTTCGCAACGCCCGCCTTTCACATTAAAACTAAATCTGCCTGGCTTATAGCCCCTTATGGCAGCTTCTTGTGTCTTGGCAAACAAGGATCTAATTTCGCTAAACACCCCCGTATAGGTAGCAGGATTAGATCTAGGGGTACGGCCTATGGGAGACTGGTTTATGTCTATCACCTTGTCTATATGCTCCAGGCCACTAATTTTTTTATAGGTCATTGGTTTTTTTACCCCATTAAAATAATGCGCGTTTAGGATGGGATATAGGGTTTCACTGATGAGGGTAGACTTCCCACTTCCCGAAACTCCGGTAACGCCTATCATTTTTCCCAAGGGGAATTCAACCGAAATGTTTTTAAGATTATTCCCAGTACATCCCGTAAGTTTGATTGACTTTCCATTGCCAGGTCGCCTAGTCCCAGGAACCGCTATGCTTAGCTCTCCAGTAATGTAGGAAGCTGTGAGGGTATGATGGTTTTTAAGGTCTGCAGGGCTTCCTTCGGAAATTATTTCACCCCCGTGTCTCCCCGCCTTTGGACCAATATCTATTACATGGTCTGCACGTTCTATCATGTCCCGGTCGTGTTCTACTACAATAACCGAATTCCCAATATCTCTTAGGGATTCCAAGGATTGTATTAAGCGTTCATTGTCCCTTTGGTGTAATCCAATGCTAGGCTCGTCCAATATATAGAGTACGCCCACTAGCTGAGACCCAATTTGGGTGGCCAATCGGATACGTTGAGCCTCTCCTCCGGATAATGACTTACTACTTCGGTTTAAGGAAAGGTAATTTAGGCCTACATCCAATAAGAATTGAATCCTGGCTCTAATTTCCTTAATTACCTCTTCGGCAATCTTTAATTGCTTGTTTGTGAGTCTAGATTCTAAATTCTGGAAAAACTCCGCTAACTCAGAAATGTCCCAATTAGATAACTGGGAAATATTCTTGTTGTCTATCTTAAAATTTAAGGAAGCTTGTTTTAACCGTGTTCCCTCGCATGTTGGGCATTTAATCTTATCCATATACTCCTTTGCCCACCGTTTAATGCTGGTGGAACTGGCTTCGTGGAATTGATTTTTTATGAAATGCGATATCCCTTCATAATCTATCTTGTACTGTCTTTTTACACCAAGTGCTTTAGAATCTACCTCAAAACTCTCTTTGCCACCATAGAGTAATATTTTAATAGCTTCTTCCGGTATGGTTGCAATGGGATCGTCCAACTTAAACTGATAGCGTTGTGCAATAATCTCTATCTGTTTAAAAGCCCATGATTTTTTATAAGGTCCCAAAGGGGCTATACCTCCAGCGATAATCGATAGCTTTTTGTTAGGGAAAATTTTATTTTCGTTTACCTCATAAACATTGCCCAAACCATTGCAATCCGGACACATTCCCTTTGGGGAGTTAAATGAAAATGTGTTTGGTTCAGGCGCAGGATAAGAAATTCCTGTGGTGGGGCACATTAGATCCCTGCTAAAATAACGAGGTTCTTGGGTGCCTTCCTCCAGAACCATTAAAATATTGTCCCCGCTGTACATGGCCGTATTAATGGATTCTGAAAGCCGTTTGTCTAAATCTGGACTGGGTACAATTTTAAGTCGGTCTATTACAATTTCGATGTCATGGGTCTTGTAACGGTCTACTTTCATACCCTTTACAATATCCTTTATTTCCCCATTGACCCTTACTTTTACAAAGCCCTGCTTGGCAATTTGCTCAAATAACTCTCTATAATGCCCCTTTCTAGATCTTACTACAGGAGCTAGAATGTTAACTCGCTTGTCCATGTAGGTGCTTATAATGAGATCTTTAATCTGTGCATCATCATAACTCACCATCTTTTCCCCAGTATTGAAGCTATAGGCGTCGCTAGCCCTTGCATATAGCAGTCTCAGGAAATCATAAATTTCGGTAATGGTGCCAACTGTAGACCTAGGAGATTTAGAAGTGGTTTTTTGCTCTATGGCGATAACAGGTGAAAGTCCGTCAATCTTATCCACGTCCGGTCGCTCCAGTCCCCCTAAAAATTGGCGTGCATAAGCAGAAAACGTTTCTATATACCTTCGTTGTCCTTCCGCATAAATGGTGTCGAAGGCTAAGGATGATTTCCCACTGCCCGAGAGACCGGTAATTACCACCAGTTTTTCCCTTGGGATAGTAACATCTATATTTTTAAGGTTGTGCACCCGAGCTCCCTGAACCTCAATATTTTCTTCGTATGCCATCATTCGTATAATCAAAACGCGAAGTTACGACAATGACCATTAATAATGAAGACGCACTAATTTAGTTTTTTGTTATGTAAGGGCTTAGCCATAAATTAGCGTGTCAAATAAAAACAAAATAGCATATGCAAATACTAGGTATAGGATCGCGAATAAATCATAAGGAACATGGGAAAGGAGTGGTGACCAACGTCACCTCCCAGCATTATTGGGTGACATTTATGGATAGCGGATTGGAAACTATAGCCATAGATTCAGATTTCGAAATTATTGAGTCACTAGATGGGGAAGTAGATTCCATCAGTTTTTCAGAAGTGGAGCAATCGTTAATTCAGATTCTTAGAAAATGGAGCGACATAAGTTCGGTAACCCCAATTGCGGATAAATGGAAAGGTGGATCTATCGTATTAAAACCAGGGGATGCCAACTTATCGGAAAAAGAAATTCCCATGGATACTTTTTTTCATAAGATAGTGATGGTAAGAGATCGTGTAAGGGTTATGGAGCAGAAAATCAATAGTAATTCCAAATTGCATGATCAGGAAAAGATAGATCTACAGCAATATATCACCCGTATTTATGGTAGTCTAACAACTTTTAATGTATTGTTTAAGAATCAAAGCGATCAATTTGTGGGAGCTAAAAGTAAATAGTTTCGTATGGCTAAAACAACGGAAATATTACAATGGTCCTAGCATAATTTAGGAATTGTAGGTGCCAACCTTACAGAAGCTTGTTAGACGGCAGTTTTTGCCCGGATATAAGAAGTGGTGCTGGGCGTATTTTCTTGTACAAAAAGTTTGTTGTTGAGCAGGGATCTTAGGTTGGTTTTAGGAAGGGATCCTTTGTAATGGAGTTGTGAAAGATCTCGCTGAAGAATCTGTGTTTTTTCCAGATTGTTGTAGAGGGCAAGTTGTCTTTTGCGATCGTAGATAACAAATTCTGTTTGCGGAAACTTTAATCGGTAGTATCTAGAAATCAAGGGTATTACATTATAGTTTGGCTCCACTACAGAGAAGTAAACTGAATCCTTAGAAACTCCGAATTTTGCGCTAGACTCAATTCGGAGTTTCTCCCTAGCAACCATCCCTGTATACTGATAGAGCTTTACATTTATGGCATGTAATTCTTCCAGCTCCTCCTTGGAAAGCGTTCGGTAGAGTGAACAGATATACTTGTAAAGTAGCAGTTCTACCCCCTTAATTTCGCTTAAAAAAGAAAAATAAACGGTTTTGATGGCCCCATTGTTCTTGTTCCGTATTCCGGTCCATACACGCTGGGCTATATCCAAATCTGTAACAATGGTTACGGTTTCTGTAAACAACCCATTTTGCGATTCGTTGGCTGTTTGAATGTCGATGACCTTTATCTTCGTTTCAAAGGCCCGATATATGGCACATAGGAATCCATTGAAGCTTCCATCGTATCGTAAGATTTTTGCATTTTCCATACTTGTTCCAATATATTGATTTATAATTATCTTTCATTTCCTTGTATTGAATCTACTTTACCTCTTGGCTAATCACAAGACCCTTTTAGGGCTATCTTCTTAGGAGGGGGCTTCCTTTACGGAAGGGTATAGCATCCATATCTTTATTGAAATCTCCAAAATTATAAGCTCCATAATGTTGCAGTTATTCCAAATATATGGAATTTTTCCTAAAAATGGAAATAATCCAAAAATTCTATTGGATATAATCCAAATTATGTATATTTGAAAATAATAGATCCGCCTAGGAAGCATAATCCTTTGTGGGAGTGTTAATTAAAATCTTGGGATATGAACGATAATGCAGAGATTGCTATAAAACGATTTACAGAATTACGTAGGGAACTAGGCTTTACCCAGGCAGAATTTGCCAAGTTATTGGGAGTTTCCAATACCACTGCCGATATAGAACGTGGTAGAACCAAGTTATCAGGGACCGTGGTGGCTCAACTCCTTAAACAATTCAACGTTAATCCATTGTGGTTGTTTGGAGAAAGCAATAACAGGCATTTATCTCCTGCCAACAGTAGTGTTATGCCAAAAGTTGTGACCGTTGATGCTTCAGATAATGAAAATATGGTATTGGTAAATGCAAAAGCTGCCGCAGGTTACCCTCAAAACATACAGGATACAAGTTGGTATAAGCAGCTACCGGCCTTTGACATTCCTCTTCCCGAATTCAGAAACGCAACCTATCGAGGTTTTCAAGTCGAAGGGGACAGTATGTTGCCTAATTTAAGACCAGGGGAGTGGGTGCTCGCAAAAGCCGTTGAAGGCCTGGAAGATGTTAGTCCAAATAAAATTTATGTGGTGGTCTTGTATGATGCCGTTTTGGTTAAGAAACTCGAAAGAACTCCAGATCCCACAGAGATGGCCCTTATCTCCTTAAATGAAAATTATCCTCCCTATCGTGTTAAGACCAATCAGATACAGGAATTGTGGCAGGTTGGCAGTAAAATAACCTTTGGTGTAGACGCTACCTCCGAAAATGGACTGCTGCGACAATTACAGGAATCCATGGAGGAATTAAAAAGTCAGATTAGAAGGGTGAATAATTAATGGAAAAATGCTACTTGACCTTCCGTTTTAAATGCAGTCCAAACCCCTTAAAATATGCCAAATAAGGCATACACCACAAATTATTGGGATTACACAACAATATAAAAGCTGTATAAACCAAAAAGTTTAAATTAGCTACCGATAAAAGATCCCAAATCTTATCATGTTACTTATATCGAAAGGCATTGCAAATTATTTGTATTGCCTTTTTTTACATTGTTAGCACGGATGATTATTAGGTTGTTAACTATATTTTGGTGAGTTGTGGGACCTGTGTTGTGGGTCAGGTGATTTTTTAATACTTTACAGCAGCCAAAGACTTCAGCCATAATTGCTTAGTGCAACTAGGTTCTAGATAATAGATTTGTTATTGTGGACTTCATCTTCGCAACAATGCTTCTACTTTTACGTTGGTATATAACTTCATGCTTTAGTAACATTCCCTTGATTAAGGAGGGTGTGGGTATGGATTAATTTAGTGAGATGCTCAACTTTGAAAATGATAAAGTCTGTAAGTAATAAATTGTTGGTTTTTACATTGTGCTTCCTAAATGGGTGGCTGGCCATGGCACAAGATACAGTGGCAGAGCCCCATTTTCTCAAGGAATTTCAGGAATTGGAAAAAGCCGATGAAAGATTTCAGTACTTTTTCAATACCTCTAATCGTTACGTAAAGAATTCTGCTTATGACTGGCAGGCAATGGTGAATAAGTACCAAAGCAATGCCCTAAAGGTCAATGATTCCCTAAGTTTCATGAAGTATCGAATAATGCAGGCGCAGTTATTTTATGATCTAGGCGATTATGGTAAAAGTGTGGCAATCGCCCATGAACTGTATGAGGAGTGGGAAGGGATGGATGTTAAATTTAAAAGCGTATTGCTCAGTTTAATAGACGATAACTATGCGAAACTAGGCTTATACGATCGTCAATTTGATATTCGGAACGAGAAAAGGGAGTTAGGGCTTTCCGATAAGGTAGTGTTTTACGATATCTATTCCAATTTAGGCTTGCATAGAAAGGCGATGGACGACTATATAAAGGAGACCCTGAAAACTTTAGAGGAGCACGATTATTATGGTCAGGCAGAATATCATAATAATGTAGGGACCTTTTTAATGTTAGATATGTCTACTCCCACAGCGCTCACCTATTATAAAAAGGCAGAGGGCTTTATAACGATTTTTTTAATCGATATTACAAGGCAAAAAACAGAGCAGGAATTAAACAAGGGAAAATTACTAAAAGGAATCATTAACGGGAACATAGGGAAGTGCTATGCTAGACTAAAAGAGTTTGATCTTGCCATTCCTTTATTGGAAAATTCTATAGCTACCATTGAAAAGTACAACACAGGGGGTTATTCCACGGAACTAGTGATGAACACCCTGGAGTTATCTGACTGTTTTCTGCAAAAGGAAGAATTTGAAAAAGCGAAAGAATTACTGCTAAAAGTAGTTGCACCAGTTAGCGTAGAAAATGTATTAAGAAGAAACGGACTCTTGGCCGCTTATTACGACCGAACCAAGGATTATAAAGGCGCTGTAGATTACCTGAAAAGAAATGTAAGAATTAGGGATTCTTTGAAAAAGAATGAATCTTCCATGAAAAAGCAACAATTGGCGGCCGTTGCCGGACAGGAAATAGAGTACTCCAAAAAGATGATGGAGGAGCAGAAGCGGGATCTGGAAAAATCCAAAATAGATCTTCAGGCAAAGGAAGAACGGATTAATATTGTCTTTATTTCGCTGATATTCACTTTAATGGGCTTTGCTGGATTGGTTTATGCCTATATAAAAAGTATAAAAAATCAGCGACTTATAGCAGATCAAAAGCAAATTATAGAGGCTTCCCTAGTAGAGAAGGATTCCTTGTTAAAGGAAATACACCATCGAGTGAAAAACAACCTGCAAATGGTCTCAAGTCTACTTAGTCTGCAAACCAAAAACACTAGAAGCAAGTCGGCAATCCTAGCATTGGAAGAGGGGAAGAGTAGGGTAAAGGCTATGGCATTGATACATCAAAAACTCTATCAAAATGATGACCTTTCCGTTATTGAAATGCAGGGATATATAGAAAGTCTTATCAATAGTGTACAATCTGTTTATAAAAAAGGCGGACATACCATCAATATTACCATCGATGCCGAGGGGGTAGAGTTAGATATTGATAGGGCCATTCCGTTTGGATTAATCTTAAATGAGTTGGTTTCCAACTCCTTTAAATATGCATTTCCCAATGGCGGAATAAACGGAGAGGGGGAGAAAATCTATATACATTTAAACAAAAATGGCGACCAGGGATACTTTGAGTATTCCGATAATGGGATAGGTATGCCAGAGGATACGGATTTAGAGAAAAACACCTCAATGGGAATACGATTGATGAATCGACTGGTTAATCAGTTGCAGTCCACCTTAAATATCGATAAAACTACGGAAGGAGTTCGTTTTTGGTTCAATTTTAAATAACTTTGGATGAAAACAACTTTAATATGCAAATTACTTTTTTAGGTCATGCTTCCCTGCAAATTAAGGTGGCAGGGAAAACACTTTTAGTGGATCCATTTATATCTGGAAACGAGAAAGCAAAAGGGATTATTGATGTAAATGAGCTAAATCCGGATTATATCCTGGTTACCCATGCTCATCAAGACCATATTTTGGATGTAGAGGCCATTGCTAAACGAAGCAAGGCCGTAGTGGTTAGTAACTTTGAAATAGCCACTTATTACGAGAACAAAGGCATTGCTGTTCACCCTATGAATCATGGTGGTAGTTGGAACTTTGATTTCGGTGTTTTAAAATATGTAAATGCAATCCACACTTCTTCATTCCCCGATGGAACTTATGGCGGACAGCCAGGAGGGTTTGTATTATCTTCAGAAGATAAGCACATTTATATTGCGGGAGATACAGCCTTGACTATGGATATGAAACTAATCCCATTATTTGCCAAACTAGATCTTGCCATCTTACCAGTAGGTGATAATTTTACCATGGGACCCAAAGATGCCGTGATTGCTGCAGACTATGTTGGCTGTGATAAGGTTCTGGGTTATCACTATGACACCTTTGGTTTTATCGAAATAGACCATGAAAAAGCAAAAAAGGCTTTTGCCGATACAGGAAAAGAACTGGTGTTGTTAAAAATAGGAGAGGAGCTTTCGGTATAATTTGTGTGTAGGGTTCTTAAGAACTTTTTTCACACGCCAACATTTCAGTAAAACTTTTAGGAACATCCCATTTAGAGATAGCTATCAATACGCTCTAGGGATGTTCTTTTATTTTATTGCAATCATGCCTATACAAGATCTTAAAAATATTCCGTTTTGTCCCCCGGTTTTACCTTTGTCATTACCTTATAAAGTGGCAAGTCAAGAATCTTTTATGGAAGATTTAAGGAGGAAAGCCGTCTTTTAGTTTTGGCCTACCGTTATATAAAGATCTTTGTAGTTCTGGTTTATAAGGGGATTAAATTCAATATCAATCTATTAGAGGGGGAGAGGAAAGGTGCGTTGGTTCTATAGCTTTGATTCTGCTTATAATTCCCTCCTAATAGGAAAAAGATAGTTAATTTTGGCTTTATCGATTATGAAAGCAACTTACAATAAATACATTCTAGAATTTAAGAAACCCAGTGGCACCTCTAGAGGCATAATGACCCAAAAAGAGACCTGGTTTTTAATTTTGGAAAAAGACGGCCAGGTTGGTATTGGGGAATGCGGCCTCTTAAGGGGATTAAGTGTGGACGACCTTCCTAACTATGAAGAGAAGTTAAAATGGACCTGTAACAATATCCACCTAGGAAAAGATGCGTTGTGGGAAGCCCTTAGGGACTACCCCAGTATACAGTTTGGATTGGAGCAAGCGTTTCTCACTCTGGAATCTAACGACAGGTTTGGCTTGTTTCCTTCAGAATTTACCAAAGGAGAGCAGCTTATTCCCATTAATGGACTGGTCTGGATGGGAAATGAGGACTTTATGCACCAGCAGATTGCCCAAAAGCTCAAAGAGGGTTTCCGATGTATTAAAATGAAGATTGGGGCTATTGACTTCGAGAAGGAATTGGCCCTTCTAGCTTCTATCCGTGAGACTTATGATCAAAATCAAATAGAATTAAGGGTAGACGCAAACGGAGCATTTACTCCTTCCCAGGCTATGGAGAAGTTGCAAAAATTGGCATCCTATGGTATCCACTCCATAGAGCAGCCCATTAAAGCAGGACAAACGGTCCAAATGAGAGAATTGTGCAGTAATACGCCCATTCCAATTGCTTTGGATGAAGAACTTATTGGGGTTAATGATGTAACAAAGAAAGAAGAATTACTACAAACTATTCGTCCGCAGTATATAATTTTAAAACCGAGTTTAATAGGCGGATTTAAAGGTAGTGAAGAGTGGATAGCCATTGCCGATAGGCTTAATGTTAAATGGTGGGTTACGAGTGCACTAGAGAGTAATGTTGGATTAAATGCTATTGCACAATGGACGTATACCTTGGGTAGCAGTATGCTTCAAGGTTTGGGAACAGGGAGTCTATTTACCAACAACTTCCCAAGCCCTTTAAAGGTTGAAAACGGGCATTTAGGATATGTGCAAGGTGTAAAGTGGGACGAAAAATTATTGGAGAAAATATGTATATAGAGCAAGGGTATAAGGGAAAACATGAGTCTTGGCGGTATGTAGTTGGCGTTTTGATCATATTTGTTGGTTGGCAGGTTATTGGGATGATCCCCTTATTATTTGCTTTAATCTTAAAATCCTTGGAAGCAGATACTATGCCTACGGATATAGGGGAAATGGCTAAGCTGCTTGGGAGTAACTTGTTTTTATTTTTAATGCTATTGTCCTTCGCATTCGGGATGGTCGCTACCTTGGTTACAACGAAAGTATTACATAAACAATCCATCGTATCCCTTACTACCAGCAGGAGTAAAATAGATTGGAGCCGGGTGATATATGCGTTTGCCATATGGGCTGGCATTACACTCGTTATACTGGGGCTGGATATTTTTCTTAGTCCGGAGGATTATGAATTCAATTTTAACCTCAAACCTTTTTTAATCCTATCTGTTATTGCCATTCTCCTTATTCCCTTGCAGACCAGTTTTGAGGAGTATTTTATGCGAGGGTATTTAATGCAGGGGATTGGTATATTGGCAGGAAAGAGGTGGGTGCCTTTAGTGGTTACTTCATTAATTTTTGGTCTCTTGCACCTCTTTAATCCTGAAGTGGAAAAACTGGGTTACGGAATTATGGTCTACTATATTGGGACTGGATTTTTCTTGGGAATAATCACCTTGATGGATGAAGGGCTAGAATTGGCTATAGGATTTCACGCAGCCAATAATTTACTAACGGCTTTATTGGTGACGGCAGATTGGACCGCGTTTCAGACAGAATCTATCTATAGAGATATCTCCGAACCAGAATTGGGCTGGGATGTGTTGGTGCCGGTGTTAGTGATTTACCCTATCCTCTTATATGTGTTTGCCAAGAAATATGGCTGGACCAATTGGAAGGATCGATTAGCAGGGGACGTGAGGTCTAAGGAAATTTTACAACTAGTGGAAGCAGATGAATCCAAGTTATTATAATATTCACCCTAAGTTTAAACTCAACGGGAACCATTATGGTCGCCGGGATCTTTTGGAGCAGGCCTATTGCCTGGTGAAGGAAGGGGAGGATTATGAAATTGCAATAGGTGATTTTTTGCTGGATTGGTTGGATGCCTCCAATGTTGTGCAAGTGAATACCTCTGGATCTACAGGAATTCCTAAAAAAATAAATCTAGAAAAAAAACACATGGTCAATTCCGCATTGGCCACCGGTGCTTTCTTTAATCTTGAAGAAGGAACCAAGGCATTACATTGCTTGCCCACAGGATTTATTGCAGGTAAAATGATGCTGGTCCGAGCCATGGTCTTGGGGTGGGAGATCCAGTTGGTAGCACCCAATGCCCAACCCATGCAATCCGTTAAGGGAGCATACGATTTTGGGGCCATGGTACCGCTACAGGTAGAAAACTCTTTGGTCAGCTTAGATAGAATAGGCACTTTAATTGTGGGAGGAGCTCCCATGTCTGGGGAACTTAAATCCAAGTTGACCGGAATTCCTACACATGTCTATGAAACCTATGGGATGACGGAGACCATTACCCATATTGCCGCAAAGCGAGTAACTACGAAGAAAGTCAATGAGGGTGAATCTAATCTAACCAATAATTTTAAAGCCCTTCCCAAAGTTTCCTTTTCTGTAGATCAACGCGGGTGTTTGGTGATAAAAGCACCCCATGTTTCGGAGCAGGAGGTTGTTACCAATGATATAGTTAGACTTTTTTCTAAATCCGAATTTGAATGGTTGGGCCGCTTTGATAATGTGGTGAATTCTGGTGGGATTAAATTGATGCCGGAACAAATTGAATTCAAGTTATCCACTCTATTGACGAAGCGATTCTTTGTAACCGGAATCCCAGATGCCACTTTGGGACAAAAATTGGTTTTGGTGGTAGAAGGTGAGGAGGATATTTCCATATTACAAGAGAAAATAAAAAAGATTCCTTCCCTCGATAAATATGAAATGCCTAAGCAAATCTACACCCTTCCCAATTTTGTTGAAACAGGCAGCGGTAAAGTAAATAGGGGAGAAACATTACGGGCTTTGGAGTTATAGTATTCAGTAATCAGTTGTCAGTGGGCATTTTTTTTCAGTGATCAATTAACATTTAACAATTACCAATGGTTTAGTATTGAGTAGTGAGATTTGTTCGGTATAAGTCTGCTAACTCTTGAACCTGGAACTGAATACTTGGCAATTGTGAATTATTATCCTTCTCTGATTTTGGGTAAGGTATGTCCCTTATATAGGTTGCCTATTAAATTAGATTTCCACCTCATAACTTCATAACTTCTTAACCTCTTTCTCAGTGGGCAGTTTTTTTCAGTGATCAATTAACATTTAACAATTATCAATGGTTTAGTATTGAGATATTAGTATTTAGTAGTGAGATTTGTTCGGTATAAGCCTGCTAACTCTTGAACCTGGAACTGAATACTTGGCAATTGTGAATTATTATCTTTCTCTGATTTTGGGTAAAGTATGTCCCTGATATAGGTTGCCTATTAAATTAGATTTCCACCTCATAACTTCATAACTCCTTAACCACTTTCTCAGTGGGCAGTTTTTTTCAGTGATCAATTAACATTTAACAATTATCAATGGTTTAGTATTGAGATATTAGTATTTAGTAGTGAGATTTGTTCGGTATAAGCCTGCTATCTCTTGAACCTGGAACTGAATACTTGGCAATTGTGTATTATTATCTTTCTCTGATTTTGGGTAAGGTATGTCCCTGATATAGGTTGCCTATTAAATTAGATTTCCACCTCATAACTTCATAACTCCTTAACCTCTTTCTCAGTGGGCAGTTTTTTTCAGTGATCAATTAACATTTAACAATTATCAATGGTTTAGTATTGAGATATTAGTATTTAGTAGTGAGATTTGTTCGGTATAAGCCTGCTAACTCTTGAACCTGGAACTGAATACTTGGCAATTGTGAATTATTATCTTTCTCTGATTTTGGGTAAGGTATGTCCCTTATATAGGTTGCCCATTTAAAAGTGGAAAACTATGAAAGCAAATGTTTGGAGTATCCGCAAACAGCGTAAATACTCGGAAAAATCCAATAAATATTTCCAATTCCCCTTATTGGTACATCATTTCACTGTTATATTTACACATTGGTCAATCTTCAAATCGATACATTTCCAAATCATTCCAGTCCCATTGGTACATTGATCAATTGTTACATTTTCACATTGATCAATTGCTACCTTAGATACCCCCACATTTCCAAATCTTCAAATTGACACATTTCCAAATTAAACCTGAATTACCCCCAAATTAAAAGGCTTTTCTATAGGAGCATGATTGGCGGCGTCTATGCCCATGGAAATCCATTTCCTAGTATCTAAGGGGTCTATGACTGCATCGGTCCATAATCTCGCGGCAGCATAGTAGGGCGATATTTGATCGTCGTATCGCTGCTTAATCTTATTGAATAATTCCTCTTCCTTCTCCGGGGTTATTTCTTCTCCTTTTTTCTTTAGGGAAGCCGTTTCTATTTGCAGCAGTACCTTGGCGGCAGAGTTGCCGCTCATTACCGCTAACTCTGCACTTGGCCAGGCTACAATCAACCTTGGGTCATAAGCCTTTCCACACATAGCGTAATTTCCAGCTCCATAACTATTGCCAATTACAATGGTGAATTTGGGCACTACGGAATTACTCACCGCATTTACCATTTTGGCTCCATCTTTTATGATGCCGCCGTGTTCGCTCTTGCTACCCACCATAAATCCGGTGACATCCTGCAAGAATACAAGGGGAATTTTCTTTTGGTTGCAATTGGCAATAAATCGCGTTGCCTTATCTGCAGAATCGGAATAGATTACTCCGCCAAACTGCATTTCCCCTTTCTTTGTTTTTACTACTTTGCGTTGGTTGGCCACAATCCCTACGGCCCATCCATCGATACGGGCATAGCCGGTAAGTAAGGATTTTCCATAGCCTTCCTTGTACTGTTCAAACTCCGAGTTATCTACCAGACGTTTTATTATTTCGAGCATATCATACTGTTCTGCCCTCGATTTTGGGAGAATTCCATATATATCCTCTTCTTTCTCTTTTGGTTTATGAGGAGTAGTCCGGCTGTAACCAGCTTTATCATAGTCGCCAATTTTATCCACAATATTTTTTATGGTCTCCAAGGCCTCTTGGTCGTCCTTCGCTTTATAGTCTGTTACCCCACTAATTTCGCAATGGGTAGTAGCGCCCCCTAGGGTTTCGTTGTCTACAAGCTCTCCAATAGCGGCTTTTACCAAATAACTACCCGCTAAAAAGATACTACCGGTTTTGTCTACTATCAGCGCCTCGTCACTCATAATAGGCAAGTAGGCGCCTCCCGCTACGCAACTACCCATAACGGCAGCAATTTGGGTGATTCCCATACTACTCATAATGGCATTGTTCCTAAAAATTCTCCCAAAATGTTCCTTGTCTGGGAAAATTTCGTCCTGCATGGGAAGGTAGACCCCCGCACTGTCTACCAAATAAATTATGGGAAGCCTATTTTCCATGGCGATTTCCTGTGCGCGTAAATTCTTTTTTGCAGTGATGGGAAACCAAGCTCCCGCTTTTACCGTAGCATCATTGGCAACTACTATACATTGTTTTCCTTTAATATATCCAATTTTCACAATGACTCCTCCAGAAGGACATCCACCGTGTTCCTCATATAGGCCATCTCCGGCAAATGCGCCAACTTCAACCTGCTCACGGTCCGAATCCAAGAGGTAATCTATTCGTTCCCTAGCACTCATTTTACCAAGGGAATGTTGTTTCTCTAAACGCTGTTTTCCGCCACCAAGTGCTACCTTGGCAAGCCTGCGTTTTAAATCTGAAAGTAAAAGCTTATTGTGGTCTTCGTTAATGTTGAAGTTGATGTCCATGTAGTAACGGGTTTTCTTTGTGCCCTAAAGATAAGGAGTTATCTTTAGTAACTTAAAAATAAATTAGCAGGGAACGGCACAATTGGTTTTATCATTATTATTGAGTTTAGGGAGACTGGCTGACTATTAGGGGGTTAATCAAAATGATGGGAGAGTGCCCATAGTTCTAAATTATAAAAAATTTTAAAGGAAGTATTTCAGAATAGTATGGATCAAAAAATAAGATGGGGAATAATTGGATTGGGGAAGATAGCCCATTCCTTTGTGCAAGATTTAGCCCTGGTGAACGAGGCAGTTATCACTGCCGTTGCCTCTAGAAGTCTAGAGAAAGCCAAAGAGTTTGCGTCGGAATATGAGGTCTCTTTGGCCTTTGGAAGTTATAGGGAGTTGATGGAATGCGAGGAAGTAGATGTAGTATATATAGCTACACCACATCGTTTTCATGCAAACCTATCCATTATGGCGATGGATTTGGGGAAACATGTGCTCTGTGAAAAGCCGTTGGGTATCAATAAGAAGGAAGTGGAGGAAATGATTGCATCTTCCAAGAAGAACAAGGTGTTTTTGATGGAGGCGCTTTGGAGTAGGTTTAATCCCGCAATACGAAAAGTTAAGTCATTGGTAGATAATGGAGAAATAGGGAATATCGCTTATGTGCACGCAGATTTTGCTTTTTATGCATTGGATAGGGACTTAAAAGGTCGGGTTTTAAACCCCGAATTAGGGGGTGGCTCTCTCTTGGATATAGGAATATATCCAATATTTCTAGCTTACCTCCTCTTGGGTAAGCCAGATGAAGTGTTGTCTACTTCCAGTTTTTACTCCAATGGGGCAGAAATACAAACCTCTATTATTTTTAAATACCAGCATGCCCAGGCTGTTTTATATTCAGGATTTACCAGTAATTCAACAATGCGGGCACAGATTTCG